>JABDBG010000033.1 GCA_013288745.1 Bacteroidota bacterium | reverse complement strand
CGCTTTAAACTTAACACAATCATAATATCAAACAACACGTAGTTAATGTCAATTTTGCAAAAAAGTATAACTACATAAATTGGCACTAAACGACGGAAATATTTCAGCAAAGGATTTTGGTAAAGATTTTAAATGGGGGGTTGCAATGGCAGCGGCTCAAAATGAAGGCGCTCATAACATTGACGGAAAAGGTGCATCTATTTGGGATGCGTTTGCAAAAAGCAGCAGCAAAATAAAAGGTGGCCATAAACCAAATATTGCCTGCGATTTTTATCATCGGTATAAAGATGACCTGTTATTGGTTAAGGCATTGGGCTTTTCTGTTTTTAGATTTTCTATTTCGTGGGCAAGAATATTACCTGATGGAACAGGAAGTATAAATAAAGACGGCATTAATTTTTATCATCGCGTGATTGATGAATGCATTAAGCTTGGCATCACGCCTTATATCACGCTGTATCATTGGGACCTTCCGCATGAGTTAGAAAAAAAAGGCGGATGGACAAATTATTATGTAAATAAATGGTTCAACAGATTTGTTACCATATGTGCCGAAGCTTATGGAGATAAAGTAAAAAACTGGATCATTTTAAATGAGCCATTTGGCTTTACATCTTTAGGCTATATGTTAGGAAGCCATGCGCCGGGGAAAACAGGACTTAGTAATTTTTTACCTGTTATTCATCATGTGGCATTGGCGCAAGCTGAAGGTGCGCAGATCATTCGGTCCAAAGTTCCCCAGGCTTATATCGGCACTACATTTTCCTGCTCGGAGATAATTCCTTTTTCTGATAAACAAAAAGATATTGACGCTGCAAACCGTGTAGATATTTTAATGAACAGGTTATTTATAGAACCCACTCTCGGTAAAGGATACCCTACAGAAGATTCTTTTAATTTTCTGGAAAAACTGCATATGGAAAATAAAGCGTGGAAATACACGAAGCGACTGCAATTTGATTTCGATTTTATCGGCTTGCAATATTATTTTCCCGTAACGATCAGGCATAATAATTTAGTACCGATTGTAAATGCTTCGGAAGTTAAACCTGCCACAAGAAAAGTTCCCCGAACAGATATGGGTTGGGAAATAAAAGCCGATAGTTTTTACAATATCATTAAAAAAATGTGGCAGTATGAGGGGATAAAAGAAATCATTATTACCGAGAACGGCGCCTTCTTTAAAGATGAATTAAAAAGTGGTATTGTAAATGATGTGGAACGCATTGATTATTTTCAACAACATTTACAAGCTGTATTGAAAGCGAAAAATGAAGGCGTAAATATTAAAGGATATTTTGCCTGGACACTAATGGATAATTTCGAATGGACCGAAGGTTTCAATGCCCGCTTTGGCTTGATACATGTTGATTTTGAAACACAACTTAGGACGATCAAGGACTCTGGTTATTGGTTCAGGGATTTTTTATCTGTCTGAACCGTTGATTGAAGTTGATTGTTTTGATTAAGTTGATTCTGTAGCACGAATTATATTCACTAATTACACGAATTACTTTTCAACTTCCCTATTTTTTTGTTCCTTTCTTATTCAACGATCTTGATCCCCGTTTTCTCCAACGTGATCTTTTTTTCTCTGTATAAATTACCCACCGCCATCTTGAATGATTTTTTACTCATTTCAAAAAAACTGTAGATATCTTCGGGAGCGCTTTTATCGTTGTAGGGCAGGTAGCCATTGTTCTCTTGTAATAAGCGAAGTATTTTTTCTGATTCACCTTCAACTCTTTGGTAACCCGGTGTTCCTGCAGCTACATCAATTTTATTTTCTGTAGGATATATTTTTTTAATAAATCCTTTGAATTTATCGCCTACCTGTATGTTGCGATAAATTTCATTGAAATGTAAAACGCCTGTATGTTTGTTATTGATGATGCATACATAACCGATATCGCTTTTACGATAAACGATCAGATCAACTACTTCTAATTCTTTTACAGTCAGCTCATCATTATTAAAAAACGACCCTAATTTTTCTGTAGCTGCCATTCGGCCCGTTTGTTCATCTAAATATATTTTCACCAGGTATTCTCCGTTAGGATGCATGCCAATTAATTGTTTTGATTTGGGGACAAAAATATCTTTCATCAAACCATTGTCTAAAAAAGCGCCATGTGACGTAACACTAATCGCCTTTAATCTTACAATATCTCCTAATACACCTTTTGGCTCCTGCGTTGTTGCGATCAGCCTATCTTCTCCATCGTGGTATAAAAACACTTTCAGGTCATCGCCAATTTTTGCACCAGCGGGTACAAAACGTTTTGGCAAGAGGATCCCTTCTGCACCATCATCTAAATAAAGTCCGAAATCCACGGCACGTAATACTTTCAGCGTATTATATTCTCCAACATTTACCATAATAATATTTTAATAATAATAATTTGACGCATCTTTTTAACGTGTCATTAACCGACCTTTCGTTTTTCCTTAACAGCAACCAACACGAACAAGTACGAATTTTACATAACAATTGTAAGCAAATACAATTCTCATAATAGTTAGTTTTGGTAAAAAGAAGCCCCTAGTCTTAGGGGCTTCTTAATTGTTAATGGTTAATTATTAAATTGTTATTAACCCAGATTAAAAAAAATCTTTCCATTAACAATTAAACATTATTAAACAAGCCTTCTACAAAATCTTTTTTATTGAACACTAACAGGTCTTCTGCTTTTTCTCCCACACCAATAAATTTTACCGGTATTTTAAATTGATTGGCTATTGCTAATACAACACCACCTTTTGCGGTACCATCTAATTTTGTTATTGTTAAAGCCGTTACATCTGTTGCAGCGGTAAAATGTTTTGCTTGTTCTAAAGCGTTTTGTCCGGTACTGCCATCTAACACTAACATCACTTCATGCGGCGCATCCGGTATTACTTTTTGAATAACTCTTTTAATTTTAGTTAGTTCATCCATCAGGTAAGCTTTGTTGTGTAATCTTCCTGCTGTATCAATTAAAATTACATCTACATTTTTTGCCAGTCCACTTGTTACGGTATCAAACGCTACAGAAGCGGGATCGCTTCCCATTTCTTTTTTTACGATCTGTACATTCGAACGTTCGCTCCAGATCGTTAACTGATCTACTGCTGCTGCGCGGAATGTATCGCCTGCACCTAACAAAACGCTTTTGCCTGCTTTAGAAAAATTATGCGCCAGCTTTCCGATGGTTGTCGTTTTACCTACACCGTTAACACCAACTACTAATATTACATGTGGTTTGTGCCCTGCAGGCAGCTCGTAATTTTCATAACTGCTATCCTGCGGAGCAGTGATTAAAACGTTTTGTATCTCTTCTTTAAGGATCGAATTTAATTCAGCTGTATTGAGGTACTTATCTTTCGCAACTCTTTTTTCTATCTGTTCAATTATTTGCACTGTAGTTTGAATACCAACATCAGCGCTTACCAATGCATCTTCAATATTATCCAGTACTTCCTCATCCACTGTACTTTTACCGGCGATGGCCTTGGTTATTTTTCCTAAGAATCCTTCACGCGTTTTTTGGAGGCCTTGTTCAAGGCTTTCCTGTTGTTCTTTTTTGCCGAAGAGTTTATCGAAGATTCCCATTGATAGATTTAGTGGTTTATAATTTAGCAGTTTAGTTGTACTTGTTGCAAACCCAAGCTAACTAAAATTAAGAAAGCCGTTCCGATATAAATCAGAACAGCTTACAGTATTATTCTCTTATACTAAAAATTAATTAGCTAAGTAATCTTTAACCTTGTCTTTATGAACGATCGCTTCTTTAAAAGTATAAGCGCCTGATTTAGGGCTACGTACAGCACGGATCACTTTTGTCCAGTTCTTTGCATCTGCTGCGGCCTTGCTATCTTTAATTTTCGAGTTTTTTGAAACTGCTTTTGCCATGACTACTTAATTTGATGATTTGGTAATTTGACAATTTGGTAATGAATACATTATCAAATAGACTTATTTACAAACCGATTGATTTATTTAATTTCTTTGTGAACAGTTACTTTTTTCAGGATCGGGTTGAATTTTTTCAACTCCAAACGTTCAGGTGAGTTCTTTTTGTTCTTTTTAGTGATGTAACGGCTTGTACCAGCTTTACCGCTAGCTTTATGCTCTGTACATTCTAAAATAACCTGAACCCTGTTGCCTTTCTTTGCCATTGTTGCTTGTTTTTATTAATTACTTCCCGCCTTACAACGGGATAAGTGCTTTTATAATTTTACGCCTTCTGCACGCAATTGCTTTACAACTGAATACAAACCATTTTTATTAATGGTGCGAATTGCCTCTGAAGAAACTTTTAAGGTTACCCATTTGTCTTCTTCAGCCAAGAAATAACGCTTTGTTTGCAGGTTAGGCAAAAAACGACGTTTTGTCTTAATATTTGAATGCGATACTTTGTTACCAGTAATTGGCTTCTTACCTGTAACCTGACATACTCTAGCCATTTGTACTAAAATTTTAGGACGGCGAAGGTAAGGATTAATTAATTAATAATTGATAATTAGTAATGAATAATTTTAAATAGTGGATAATTTACGCCTGTTCGCCCTAAATACCCGTATCATTTGAAAAATGATAGATAAAAGTATCAATCCTACCCCCAGGTAAAAATGCCAGTTGAATAGCCTGTTCTCGTGAAATAGTAGAAATCCGAAGATTATGCCGTAGATAGGCTCCAAATTATAGGTAAGGCTGGCAGTAAAAGCAGATATCTTTTTCAGCGCATTTAACTGTAAATCAAAGCATAAGACCGTACATAGCCAGGCAAGAACCAGCAACCAGAACCAATCTGAAGGAGTGGGCAAATAATAAGCTGCAGGAAAATGCGCCAGATAAAGAGGCATTAAGATGCTCAAGACTATCAGTCCGCCGCTTAATTCGTACAAGGTCAATATCCTCGGAGAAAAATCTTCAACCAGTTTTTTATTGAAGATGGGAAACAAAGAGCTGCACACTGTAGCCAATATCCCGAAAATGATACCTACTTTATATTGCGGATGAAAATCGAAAATTATATAAATGCCGATAATTGTAAGTACTCCCAATAACACTTCTATAATGCTGATCTTTCTTTTTAAAATAAGTGGTTCGAAAAAGGAGGTAAAAAATCCTGCGGCAGCAAGACAAACAACGCCAACAGATACATTGGCATATTTTACACTGCCGTAAAACAACACCCAGTGAATGCCCACGATGGCTCCCACTCCCGCTATCTTCAACATATTTTTTGGTGAGATCTTCTCCAGTTCTTTACGAAAGAATAACAGTAATCCGAGCGTGAGTACAGTTATCAAAAGCCGGTACCAAACCAATATTCCTTCATTTAAACCAATCAATTTCCCTAAAATAGCCGTGAACCCTGCTAAAAAAACCGCAATATGTAATTGTAGAAATGCTTTCTTCATTTTGGCAAAGGTAAGTGGTCATTTTTTAGTTATTAATTGAAAAACTGCCTGTTAAATGGACTTATCTGAAAATAATAATAAAAAACATTTCGCTAACACAGGTAAACAACAAACTACTATATATTTGCCGACTTATAACCAATTACATATGAATCTGACTTACAAACGTATCAACAATATTACCGGATGGGTGATATGCATTATTGCCTGTGCAGTTTTTCTTTTGACAATGGAAGCCACCGGCAGTTTGTGGGATTGCGGTGAATTTGCTTCGAGTGCTTATAAAATACAAATTCCCCATCCACCGGGCGCTCCTCTCTTCGTATTAATTGGCAGAATATTCATGATGCCATTGGGCCCTCATCAGGCAGTTAGAGGGTTGAACACAATGAGTGCATTGGCAAGTGGTTTCAGTATCTTATTCTTATTCTGGACCATTACGCATTTTGCAAAAAAAATGATCAAGAAAGAAGGTATTGCATTAACCAATAACCAGATATTTATGATCATGGCTGCAGGCGCTGTTGGTGCCCTGGCATATACATTTACTGATTCATTTTGGTACAGTGCTGTTGAAGGTGAGGTTTATGGATTATCCTCTTTTTTTACAGCGATCGTTTTCTGGACCATGGTTAAATGGGATGCTGCTGCTGAAGAAGAACAAGAAGCAGGCAGTACCGCTAAATTTACAAAAGCAGATAAATGGATCATTCTTATATTTTATTTAATGGGGCTTTCAATAGGTGTGCATTTATTGAACCTGTTAACGATCCCTGCCATGGTAATGATGTATTACCTGAGACGCTATAAACCTACTACCTGGGGATTGATCATTACTTTTTTTGTAGGATGTGCTATAACTGGTTTTGTACAAAAAGCTGTTATTCAATGGATCATTAACTGGGCCAGCGATATGGACGTGCTATTTGTAAACAGTTTTGGTATGCCATTCTTTACCGGTTTCTGTTTCTTCTTTATTTTGTTGGCTGTGATCATCACAGTTGCGATAAATATTGCGAATAAAAAGAACTGGTCTTTTTTAAGATTGGGTATGTGGAGCTTAGCGTTCATGGTACTTGGTTACTCTACTTATTTTACTACAATGATCCGCTCTACTGCAGATGTGGCGATCGATATGTACAATGTTGATAATCCTGTAAGCTTAGAAGGATATTTAAGTCGTGATCAATATGGTGATTGGCCAATTATATACGGACAGGATTTTACCGCAGAAGTTGAAAGCACAGATGTTGAACCGACTTATGTAAAAGAAGCGCATCAATACGCTCAAACAGGCAGAAAGATATCTTATGTATACTCTGATGATGATAAACATTTGTTCCCCCGTATGTGGGATGCAAGTAATGATCAGGGACATGCTGATTACTATGCCCAGTTTGCCGGCATTGGAAAAGATCAAAAAACAGGTGCATGGCTTGATAAACCCACTATGCTGGATAATATTCAATTCTTCCTTGCTTATCAGTGTAACTGGATGTATGGCCGATATTTTATGTGGAATTTTGTTGGTAAACAAAATGATATACAAGGTGCCAACATGGCCAATGTGAGAGATGGTAACTGGAAAAGCGGTATCAGCTTTTGGGACAATGCCCGTTTAGGTGATCAGAAATATATGCCGGATAGTATGAAACGCAATAAATCTAACAACACTTTATTTGCACTTCCGTTGATATTGGGCCTTTTAGGTATATACTATCAAATGCAGAAAAAAGGAAATGATGCATTGGTTGTTCTATTATTATTTTTCTTCACTGGCCTTGCGATCGGTATCTACTTAAATATGCCGGGTAACCAACCACGTGAAAGAGATTACGCCTTTGTAGGTTCGGGTTATGCATTTGCGATGTGGATCGGGTTTGGCGTAATGTTCGTAAAAGAGCAGTTCGATAAATTCATGAGCAGCAGGGTGGCTAACTATGCTGCCGCAGGTATCTGTTTATTAGCAGTACCGGTGTTAATGGCCAACCAGGAATGGGATGACCATGATCGTAGCAATAAGACTTTAGCTAGAGACCTCGCAATCGATTATTTAGAAAGCTGTCCGCAAAATACAATCCTTATCACTTTTGGTGATAACGATACTTATCCTTTGTGGTATGCACAAGAAGTAGAAGGTATACGCAGAGATATCCGCGTGATCAACTCCAGCTTATTGGGTACAGACTGGTATATTGACCAGGAACGCTATAAAGTCAATAAAAGCGATGCTATAGCACAGGTATTTTCTCCTGCACAGATCGAAGGTGCGAGAAGAGATGTATTGTATTATTCTCCAATGCCGGGTGTTGATCCTAATCAATCAATGGATCTGTACACTATGATGAAAAATTATGCAGGAAGCGATGATGCGGATAAGATAAAAATAAACGAAGGTGATACATTGAATATATACCCTTCTAAAAAAGTTACAGTTCCTGTTGATATAAATGTTGTTCGTGCAAACGGAACTGTTAATGCAGATGATAGCGTAGTATCACAATTGCAATTTGAAATACCTAAAACCGTATTATTTAAAAACGATGCTGCGATTTTAAATATCATTGCAGCGAATAACTGGAAACGCCCTATCTGCTTTACCTCAAATTATGGCGAGTTAGGATTTGGCCAATACCTTCGCCAGAATGGCCTAACATACCAATTGGTTCCTGTATTAAACAGTGCTTTAAATGCAGATTGGACCGTTGATAAAATGTTACATAAATTTCAATTTTGTAACGCAGATAAGCCGGGTGTTTACTATGATGAAGAGAACCGTCGTCATTTAAATACCATTCGTTTGTCATTTGCGGAAGCTGCAAGTGCTTTGGTAGATATGGGCAGACAAGAAGATGCTAAAAAGATCCTTGAAAGATGTGATTCAAATATGCTGGATGAGAATTTTGCTTATGGCATGGTATCTCGTTTTCAACAACATGACTATATCTCGATGGAATTTTTGTTATCTGCTTACAAAGCGGGTGATAGTACATTAGCTGCTAAAGTAACACGCAGCTTAAAGAAAGATCTTGAGCAACAGATAAATTACGCATCTAATTTGAATGATGATCAGCAAGCAGCAATTTTAAATGAAACACAACAGGCCGGCGCTATTTTAAGAAATATGCAACAAATGGAAACGCAGTTTAAAAATCCGCATCCGGGAACAGCACCTGTTGCAGACAGTACTTCTGCTCAATAAAACATTCTATTGTAATAATAAAAAAGCCGTTTCTAATTGAAACGGCTTTTTTTGTCTGAACCATTGAATGAAGTTGATTGTTCTGATTTAGTTGATTTAAAAATCATGGCAATTACTGTAATCAACTTCAATCAGCGGTTCAGGTATTTACTGTCTTAAAAATATTCTTTTTACCCAGCCAGCTTTCTTTTGCAGGGATGATCCATTTTTCGAGTAACTCTTTTTTAGTCAGGATAAGATTATTGAAATACAAAGTATCACCATTAATAAAATTATTTTCTACGGCATATGCCAATTGTGATAATGGCAATAACTGAATTTTATCTTTTACAATAAATGCCAGCGTTTGTCTCTCGAATAACTGCACGTTGAATTTTTGTTCTATTTCTTTTATTAAACGCACGGAACTATCGGTACTGCAGCCGCTAACACCTGTTGCACTTTCATCTGCCATTATTACAATGAATTGGCCGAAGAATAAATTAGCATAACCTTTTACTTCATCTCCATGACTTTTCCAGCCGGCAACAAATGCATTCAGCATATCTTCCATTTCAAATGCTTCACTCATCAAAAACAAACGGCTGCTTTGGTATATCCATACCCTTGATGAGTCGGCAAAGTCTTCAGGAATATGTTCTTTAATATCAAAATTCATTTTACAAAGTTATTCAATTAATAATTTAGATAGAGGCGGCTACTAATTCAGCAATATCCAGCACCTGCATTGAATCTTCTTTATTACTCATTTTAACGCCATCCGTGAGCATTGTATTACAAAAAGGACAGGCAGCGGCTACTATTGATGCGCCTGTTTCTATCATATCTTTTGCTCTTTCCTGGTTAATGCGGAGATCGCCTTTTTCTTCTTCTTTGAACATTTGTGCTCCGCCTGCACCGCAACACAATCCGTTACTTTTGCAACGTTTCATCTCTACAAGTTCACCATCCAAAGCTTCCAGCACTTTTCTTGGAGCTTCATAAATATTATTAGCCCTGCCTAAATAACAGCTATCATGGTAAGTGATCTTTTTACCCTTAAAAGCACCATCTTCTTTCATGATTATTTTCCCTTCATCGATCAGTTCTTGTAAAAAACTGGCGTGATGGATTACTTCATAATTGCCGCCCAATTCAGGGTATTCATTTTTTAATGTATTAAAACAGTGCGGACAAGCAGTTACTATTTTCTTTATTCCATACCCATTCAATATCTGGATATTTTGATACGCCATCATCTGAAACATAAATTCATTTCCCGCTCGCCTTGCCGGGTCGCCGGTGCACATTTCTTCTTTCCCCAAAATGGCATACTTAATTCCTACTTTATCTAAAATTGTAACGAACGCTTTCGTAATTTTTTGTGCGCGCTGATCAAAACTACCTGCGCATCCTACCCAAAACAACACATCCGGGCTCTCTCCTTTTGCTGTCAATTCTGCCATCGTTGGTGCATGCATATCGGGATGTTTTATGATAACAAATGTAATTATTTCAGGTTGTTATCCGAACTTATTTTTCACCGTTCAATGCACATAAGACAAAAGCAATGGGTGCTGACCGGCAGTATGAAAGTTACGCCAAACCCTGTTTATTTCTGAGCCCATATCAGCAGCTGCAAGTCCGCAGTATGGATACAATCCATCAACAAGTAGTCTTGCTTTTGCAGCCAGCTCCCTGCTTGCATGGCTTACCAATAGTAATTTTTCCGGTGATGTGTTATTATTTTGCAGATGATCTTCCCATGACTGTTGCACTGCTGAATAAAAATTTTGTCTGCTTGTTTTGAATTGATTTTTTATTTCTTGCAGTTGCAAAATTATTTCAGGGTCGACCTTTCTTTTACTGTCTGCAGCGATCTTTTCATATAGCTCCAAAAAGCAATAGGCCATACCTGAACTATTCACCGCTAAAGTTGCTTCTGCAAAATGCAAAAAGGGATATTGATAGATAGGCTCGTCTATTCTACTGTATGCTTTATCAATTACAAAAGCTCTCTCGGCAGGAACTTGTATTTTTTTTACTTCAAAGCTATTGCTGGCTGTGGCGATCATTCCTATATAGTCCCAGTTTTTATGTATCGTTACTTCATCTTTTAATAATAAGAAAGCTGTAATTTTTGGAGTGCCATCATCATTTTTTACAATAACACCATCTTTTTCTATCAGGCAATTGGCAGTAAATGCTGTTGCATGTACCGAGCCTGTTGCGTAGTTCCAATAGCCTGTTATTTCATATCCTCCCTCAATGATCTTTGCAATGCCCGAAGGTTTTCCACTTCCGGCAAGACAAACGGTCTCATTATTAAAAATATCTTTTGCGATCTTTTCCTGAATAAATCCTACAAACCAGTTGGCGCCGCTGCAAAGTGTAACTGTCCAGCCCAGGCTTCCATCTATCCATGCTAATGCTTCTTCAATTTGTAAAGCTTTAGGAAGTGGTAATGCTAACCCTCCATAAATTTTTGGTACAAATAATTTGAACCAGCCTTGTTTGTAAATGATCGATAACTGTTCCGGATGCAAGCATTTTATTTGTTCGGCTTCCGCAGAAAAACTACGCAATGCATCAACCAATTGCTTGCTGATGAACGCTGATGGATATCTAATTTCTTTTGTGTTCATATTTTTTAATCAATTGCAGGTGTCGCATTTGTTGATTAGCCTTTAACTATTTTTCTCCATTCAATATATCCGAATACGGCTACGATAAAAAGAAAAATAGTGAGTACGCTATACAATGCTAATTGTTTGTAGAATAATAAAGGGATGGCAAATAGATTAGAGATATTCAACAATATCCAATTCTCTATCTTTCGTTTTGCGAGCAGCCACATGCCAACCCACGCCGTAGCGCTAACCCATGCATCCATTAACGGAACAGTTGAAGGCGTGAACTTTTTCAGTAAAATGGCCAGCAATATAAAGCCTGCAATAGTGAATACAATTACCTGCAGCCATTCTTTTGGAGTACAATAAGTGATTTTTACGGGTGGAGAATTTTTCTTTCTTACCCAATACCACCAGCCATAGACGCTCATGACAACATAATATCCGTTGAGTAAACATTCCGCAAATAATCCTGCCACAAATAAAATATAAATGGCCAGCAATGTGCCGGCAATACCCGTTGGGTACAGCCATATTTTATTGGCTTTTGCAAACAATACTTCTGCAACACCTAATATTACGCTTATCCATACCAGCCAACCTGTTTCCAATATTTGCTTGACCAGCAAATGCCACCAATCTTGTAGATCCATAATTACTAATTAAATAATACTTGCCCAAAGTGTACCCCACATTGGCAGCGCCAATATTTTGTAAGTATTATCCTCATTCCTACGCCGGTATTATCCGGATCAGGTGCATGAAAGGATCCAGTTTTTTGCCTGTTCCTTTCAATGGGTGTATTCTCAGCCTTTCTTTCAGTAAGATTGATGATCAGTCTTACAAGGCACCCCTTGAGCTTGTTATGGCAAATGTAGGCTAAAACAAGTCTTGTTAACGTAATCTTTATGTCATGATATTTATCATAATCCGGCTAATTCCCCATTAATTAAGCTGACCTTCTTTATCTTTGCGCCCTAAATTATTTTAGCAAATGGCATTGATAAAGAGCATATCCGGAATACGGGGTACGATCGGCGGGAGAACGAATGAGAATTTAACCCCATTAGATATCGTAAAATTCACTGCGGCATTCGGCACATTGCTGATGCAGGAAACGGATAAAAGAACAATTGTTGTGGGCAGAGATGGCCGCATCAGCGGAGCCATGGTCAAAAGTTTAGTGATCAGTACTTTGAATGCCTTAGGCTTAAATGTTATAGATCTTGATTATAGTACAACACCAACCGTAGAAATGGCGGTTGTATTCGAAAATGCGGCAGGTGGTATCATACTAACAGCAAGTCATAACCCAAAAGAATGGAACGCACTTAAATTATTAAACAGCAAAGGCGAATTCATCAATGGTGAAGAAGGTAAAAAGGTATTGGATATTGCAGCAAGAGAAGATTTCACTTTTGTAGCTGTTGATAAACTTGGGGTTACTACAGCTGATACGGTTTCTTTACAAAAACATATTGATGCTATTTTACAATATGACCTGGTGAATGCTGCTGCGATCAAAAAACAAAAATTTAAAATAGTGGTTGATGCCGTAAACAGTACGGGCGCTATTGCTGTACCTGCATTGTTAAAAGCATTGGGTGTAAAAGATATTGTAGTGATCAATGAAGAAGTGAACGGAAAATTTGCACATAATCCTGAACCCCTGCCTGAACATTTGACGGGCTTGAGTACAGAAGTTGTAAGAGAAAATGCAGCGGTAGGTATTGCAGTAGATCCTGATGTGGATCGTTTGTGTTTTGTGTGTGAAGATGGCAGCATGTTTGGCGAAGAATATACTTTGGTGGCTGTGGCAGATTTTGTGTTGAGCAAAAGAAAAGGCAATACAGTTTCTAATATGTCATCTACCCGTGCATTGAAAGATGTTACGATCAAACACGGTGGAAAATATTTTCCAAGTGCTGTGGGCGAAGTGAACGTGGTAAATAAAATGAAAGCTGTTAATGCAGTAATCGGCGGAGAAGGAAACGGCGGCATCATTGTCCCGGATCTTCACTATGGAAGAGATGCATTGATCGGTATCGCATTATTTCTGACACATCTTGCGGAAAGTAAAAAAACGATCAAGCAGTTACGTAATACTTATACCAACTACTACATGTCTAAAAATAAAATTGCTTTAGACGATGGCATTGAAGTAGCAGAGATCTTTGAAGGCATCAAAGAAAAATACAAGAACAATCCTATTAATACAGAAGATGGTTTAAAGATAGAATTTGAAACAGACTGGGTGCATTTACGTACCAGTAATACAGAGCCTATCATCCGCATTTATGCAGAGAGTAATTCTGAAACAATGGCAAACAATATTGCTAATAAACTGATACAGGATATTAAAGAGTTGATGTAATAATGAATAGAATTTATTTTGATAACGCTGCCACTACATCACTTGATCCACAAGTGTTGGAAACGATGATGCCTTACTTAACAGAAAAATTTGGCAACGCCTCGTCTATCTATAGCTATGGCAGGGAATCAAGAACAGCAATAGAACAAGCGAGAAAAGTGGTTGCTAAAATTCTGAATGCGCATCCTGCGGAAATATTTTTTACAAGTGGCGGCACGGAAAGCAGCAATACTGTTATCAACGCAGCTGTAAGAGACCTTGGCTGTAAGCATATCATCACTTCTCCTATTGAGCATCATGCTACTTTGCATACCGTTGAACAGTTGCAACAATCAGGAGCCGTTACTTTATCGTTTGTAAAATTATTGCCCGGCGGACATATCGACTTAACTGATCTTGAGAATTTATTATCTACTCATAAAGAAAAAACACTGGTAACCTTAATGCATGCCAATAACGAAATTGGCAATATGCTTGATCTGAATATAGTGGGCAATATTTGTAAAAAATACGATGCGGTATTTCATAGCGATACGGTTCAGACCGTTGGTCATTTTCCTTTCGACCTAAGAAATACACCCGTACATTTTATAACCGGCTCGGCACATAAATTTCACGGACCAAAAGGTATCGGTTTATTATACATTAATGAAAATGTAAAAATTAAGCCGCATATACAAGGCGGTGCGCAAGAAAGAAATATGAGGGCGGGCACTGAAAATATTTACGGCATTGTAGGGTTAGCTAAAGCTTTGGAAATTGCTACTGCTAATTATGAAAAAGACAGTGCCTATATCAATTCAATAAAAAAATATATGCATGATGAATTGATCAAAAATATTCCCGGTGTAGCATTTAATGGCGATGTGTTTGGCAAAAGTTTATATACCGTGCTGAGTGTTTGTCTACCCAAGACCAACAAATCGGAAATGTTGCTGTTCAATATGGATATCAATCATATCTGCGCAAGCGGAGGAAGTGCCTGCGCTTCCGGTGCTGATCAGGATTCGCACGTTATACGCGCTGTTAACAATAATCCTGACCGCGTTACAGTACGCTTTAGCTTCTCTAAACACAACACTACAAAAGAAGTGGATATAGTTGTGGCTAAATTAAAAGAGATCGTATAAAATACCTTGCCGTATTTCCGGCAAAATATTTCTTAATCCATCATAGCAGTTTTGTGATTTTTTAGTTGTAGTCGCTCATAGCCCCTGGGCTGCGTTCCTTCTCCAGCGCTGCTTTGGCCGCTGACGAAAATCTGCTTCGCATGATTTTGTCTGCCTCGCTTCGCTTGGCACCACAGCCAAAGAGGCGCTTCCGCAGGAACTGATAGATTAGCGAAGTGATTAATCTGGAGTCTGTATATACTAAAAGGCATCGCGATTTGCGATGCCTTTTAGTAATTCATTTAATGATTATTTCTTATTAATATCCTTGTTGTATTGAGTAGAATATAAAATTGGTTTATCACCAAAAATATCATGATTGAAATTCATGTACTCTGTATCAAATGTGTAAGTAAGTTTATCAGTTCTGTAAGGTTTGTCTGTGATCCATTCGGGTGTTACAAAACTTTTAGTTACTACGCCATTTCTTAAAACAGCAACGCTTACTGCGCCAGGCTGACTTCTGAATTTTGTAGAAGTTAATCCTGCCGGAACATTCACCGTTTCACCATTCACACGTAATTGACCAGGCTGAGGTAATATTGTAACAACGTCGATAGAATCTTCTGTTGCAACACTACCTGTTTTACCAATAGTTACTACCTGGATATTGTATGGGCTAGGTGTGGCATTGCTTTTGTATTTTTTGAAAAACGCAATAGCTACGTCACGGTCCGCATAAGGTGAAGGTTTCCCTTCCCAAATACTTTTATAGTATTGTAACAAAACAGAGAAACCGTAATTATGGTTTACTTCCGGAGCAAGGTGATGTCCTTCAGGATAATCGTTCCATGTAATAATATTCATTACGGGTACATCCTGCTGAATAGAAAAATTCCAGTTGCTACGGAATGTTTGAGATAAGCCTGTTGCTAAATAATTCCTTTGTATACCATTGATACCTGCAGCCATTGCATCATTGAACCACAATATATGCCAGTAAACAGCAGGATTTTCCGGTGCTAATAATTTAGACGTGAAGAAATCCGGAAAGGCAGAGCCTTCAAAAGTTCTATGTCTTGCTTTACAGGCAGACGCAATTCTTTCTGCTTCGCCTGATGCATAAGCGCCGGTCCATAACCAAACTGCAGGGAAATAATCTAAATAATTATTTATTTCTGTACTCGATTTTAAATCATTGATAACAATAGCACAGGCAAATTTTTCATGTACTGCATTTGCTAATCTTCTGTAAGCACGCGCCCAATAATATTGTTCGGGATAACCTTCCATATTACCATAAGGAACATCTGCCAATTGTTCTCCGTACCATAAATACACAACTAATCTGCCATCCGGCGTTCTTAGCCAATGTTTATTATTACGGCCAACTTTATCCATAATGCTATTTATCCTTCTTGACCAGGTAGCAATTTTAACTGCTTCGTGTATACTGGTATCGCCATTACCCGGATGAGATAAACATAAAGCAAATTTAAAATCAAGGTTCTTTTCTTCCGCTACTTTAAAATATGCTTCCACGATCCTGTCCCAGCTGCTATTACCTAATTGATAATAAAACTGAAACCCGTCGATACCACACCTCATTGCCGCACGCATTTCAAATTCTACCGAAGCTTCCAGACTTGAATCTTTTAAAAACCTGTCGCTCATTACATCTACCAAAGTATAACCACCAATTGCCTGTGATGGATTATCCGGTGTGTTTGGATAGTATTCAGGATTAGCTCCATCTTCCAATACCCTGTCTTTTGTTCTTATGATATGCGTCATACAATGTGCCATAACGATCTTTTTATCAGTCATTGGCAGACTATATTCCGGCAAATTGATCAATGAATCCTGTGCTTTTAATTCTTGTAGATCCATGCCGCAAAACAACAAGGAAAGAATTACTATTAAAGTTGTTTTACTAAACAACATCTTTTCATTTTTATACATAGCAAGTGAAATTATTTTGTGCAAATATAGGAAGCTTTTTGATTTGTAAAGTAAGCCTTTTTAAGGCCTGTAGCAGCCTTATTGGCATTTTTTTAACAAGAAAAGTCCCCGGAAATAAAACTTACCCTATTTTTGATACATGCAAATTCAGGAATTATACTCGATCTTTCTTCAGCACCCATCTATAGAAACCGACACCCGGAAATTAAAAAAAGGTGATCTGTTCTTTGCATTAAAAGGGCCAACTTTTAACGGCAACCAATTTGCCGAACAGGCTCTACAAACCGGTGCTGCTTTTGTAATTGTTGATGAAGATTTATCCTATAAAGATGAAAGAATAATAAGGACAGCTGATGTATTAAGTACATTACAGGAGTTGGCAAAATACCACAGACAACAATTCGATATCCCTTTTATCGCCATTACGGGCAGTAATGGGAAAACAACGACTAAAGAATTAGTGCATGAAGTGTTATCGACCACGTATAAAACATACACTACAAAAGGAAATTTAAATAATCATATCGGCATACCATTAACCATCTTATCTGTTCAAAAAGATGCGGAGATCGCTGTTATAGAAATGGGCGCCAATCATCAAAAAGAAATTGAGGGTTATTGCATATACTGCATGCCGACGCATGGCATTATTACGAACATAGGCAAGGCTCATCTCGAAGGTTTTGGCGGAGAAGAAGGTGTAAAAAAAGGCAAAGGTGAATTGTTTGATTATTTACGTGCACATGAGGGAACCGTTTTTATAATGAATGATTATGATCATTTGAAAGAGATAAGTAAAGGCATGCGTGAAGTAATAAGTTACGGGACTACAAACGCGGATATTGTTGGAACAATAAATAACAGCGCTGAATTTTTAGTCGTTGCTATAAAAAACGGACCGGTTATCAAAACAAATTTAGTAGGAGAATATAACCTGCCGAATGTTTTAGTTGCTATTGCCGTTGGCCGGTATTTTAAAATAGCCGATGAAAAAATAAAAGCTGCATTAGAAAATTATACACCGTCAAACAGCCGTTCACAACTAATAGAAAAAGGCTCTAATAAAATAATTCTGGATGCCTATAATGCTAATCCTACCAGCATGAAAGCCGCTATTGAAAATTTTGCTAAGATGAATGCTGCTAAAAAAGTATTGTTACTTGGCGGAATGGCAGAATTAGGCACTGAAAGTTTGAAAGAGCATGAAGGTATTATCGCGCTGATCAATAAATTTAAATGGGACGCCGTTGTTTTAGTTGGAGGAGATTATAATAAAATAACTAACAACTTTACCTACTTCAATAATTCATCGGAAGCAAAAGATTGGGTACAACATCAAAATTTCAGTAATACTACGCTGCTGGTAAAAGGCTCACGTAGTATGCAAATGGAAAAAGTATTGGAATAATGGTAAATGATAAATGGCTTTGTCAAACAAAAACGGAAATTAATCCTATGGTAATATATAAAGGAATACATGCAGTAAGTTCAGAAACAAAGGTTGAATATTTTTCTACTGAAACAGAAGCTGATGCATTCGCACAAAAGAATAAAGCTGATTATCCAACATGGACACTCATACCATTGAGTGGGTTGAGTAATTTAATTATTGAAACAGAAAACAACGAAGAAGAGTTTGACGAATTAGACAATAGTAAATTAGAGGATGAAAAATAAAAATGTTAAAGATATACATTGATCATCATTAATGATTTACAATTAACCATTATTACCCTCCATCGCTAAAAACGCCATCATTCCCATCCCTATCTCAATAGCGCTTTCATCGATATTAAAAGTAGGCGTATGCACACCGCTGGAAATGCCTTTAGCTTTATTACCGGCACCCAGTCTAAAAAAGCAGCCGGGTATTTTATGAGAGTAATAGGCAAAATCTTCTGCGCCCATTCTTAATTCAGTCTCTTCAACATTATCAGCACCAAGGTATTGCTCGCCTTTTTTACGTGCTGCTGCGCTTAGTGCCTCATCATTTAAAACAAACGGATACCCCACATCAATAGTAAGATCAATTTCTCCACCCATGCTATGCACTAATTCAGTTGCCATTTTTGTGATGAGCTTGTGCGCTTTAAAGCGCCATTCTTCATTCATAGCCCTAAAGGTTCCCATCAGCTTAACTTCTGAAGGGATCACATTAGTTGTATGTCCACCTTGCACTGATGTGATTGATAATACAGATGGATTAAACGCATTATTGTTTCTACTGATAATTTGTTGCAATGCCACGATAAGGTGTGATGCTATCAAAATAGTATCCGCCGTGTTTTGTGGTGCAGCTGCATGTCCGCCTTTGCCTTTAACGGTAATATACAATTCATCAGCGCTGGCCATCACCATACCGCCTCTGAAACTTAGTTTACCTACTTCTAAAGTTGGGTGAACATGCAATGCGTAGATGCTTTCAGGTGCAGGGTTTTCTAATACCCCTTCTTTAATTAAGATACTGGCCCCGCCGGGATTTTTTTCTTCTCCCGGTTGAAAGATCAACTTTACTGTTCCTTCCCATTCATCTTTTAATTCATTCAATATTTTTGCAGCCCCCAATAAACAGGTTGTATGTACATCATGTCCGCAGGCATGCATTACACCCGGATTGGTAGATTTATACACTACATTATTTTCTTCTGTAATTGGCAAAGCATCCATATCTCCACGAAGTGCTACTACTCTTTTATTTGGATTTTTTCCTTTGATCAAACCTATTACGCCAGTCGTTGCTTTTACTTCAAAAGGAATATTTAATTCGCTCAATTTTTGCTGAATGAATTTAGATGTTTCAAATTCTTTATAACTCAATTCAGGATGAGCATGCAGGTGGTGACGAATTCCAATGAATTCATCTGCGTATTTTTTTGATAATTTTTTAACCTGCTGTAATAATGTTTCGCTCACTAAATGTTTTATTAAAAGTAAAATAATTATTGGCCCGGATTGCCCGTTGTTAAATCAATAATCTCCGGTACCACATAAATATTCCCGGGTATCAGTTTTGATTTCAGTAATTCATCTTTGAATTTATCAGCACTGTCTTCATCAGCAAAATCACCAAATTTCAATTTGATATATGGCGGCTGAAAACTCATGTACACTTTTTGATCGGGATAACGTTGCAATAATTTAGAACGTAAACTCATTGCAAGGTTTCTATTATTAGTATTTAATACCATTAACCGATATCCTTTTGCAGACTTCATTGCTGTAGCATTAAAGCTTGCTTCATTCTTAGTCAATACTTCAAGTCTTGGATCTTTATTAATGGTCAGCGTTCCTGCAACTACTGCCGTGTCAATTTTAGTAGTGTCTTGTGCATGAAGGGAAATCGAAATGAGTATCGCGATAAATGACAAAAAACTTTTCATTCCTGTTGTTTTAATTTTATTGAGCTGCTTCATTTACTATTTGAATACTGCTGCTGCATCCGATACGTGTAGCGCCGGCATCAATTAGCTGCTTAGCAAAAGTATATGATTTTATCCCTCCGCTGGCTTTGATCTGAATATTCTTGTCCAAATGGCTACGCATCAATTCAACGGCGTGTACCGATGCGCCTTTTTCAGCATAGCCGGTAGAGGTTTTCATAAAATCGACCCCGGCCGCCGCATAAACCGTGCAACACCTGATAATTTCATCATCCGTTAAAATGCCGCTTTCTATAATTATTTTAACTACTTTATTTTTGTTTTTAATGATAGGCATCATCGTATTGATCTCATTTGCCAAAAATTGCCAGTCGTTATTTTTTATCGCGCTAATATTAATTACAATATCCAATTCATCTGCGCCATCAATAATTGCCAATACCAATTCTGCCACTTTGGCCTCAACGGCCGAATAACCAAATGGAAACCCGATAACAGTTGCCACTTTTACTTCGCTGTCCTTTACCAAAGCAACCGCTTTTTTTACAAATAAAGGTGGTACGCAAACCGCAGCAAATTTATATTGCAAGGCTTCTGCGCAAAGCTTTTCGATATCTGTAATAGTTGTTGTTGGCTTAAGAACAGTGTGGTCGATGTAAGAGGCAATTTGCATTGGATAAAATTACAATAAATAAATAAATTATTCTATTCTTCGTCGCTTTCTTCATCCGTTTCCTCTGTTTCTTCTTCAGTCTCTTCGTACTCCTCTTCATTATTATTAGCAAACTCAGTAAACCAATCGCTCTTCTCAATTAATTCACTCGGAGTACCTTCCTCTGTTACAACACCATTATCTAAAATAATCACATGATCTGCATCTTTCACCATAGAGTAACGATGTGCTATAATGATGACGGTGTTTTCTTTACGAATTTCATCAACTGTTTTCTTTACTTCCGCTTCTGTAGCAAAATCTAAATTGGCGGTGGCTTCATCCAGTATTAAGATGGCAGGCCTGGATATCAATACTCTTGCTATTTGCACACGTTGCCTTTCTCCTACCGATAAACCAAAACCACTTTCACCAACTACGGTTTGTAACCCATCCGGTAATCTTTGCAAAGTAGTTTGCATGCCTGCAGAATTCGCTGCAGCAATTACTTCTTCCATTGTTGCATCAGGTTTTTTGTAACGGATATTATCTGCCAGTGTGCCTCTGAATATTGCTCCGTCAGCAGCCACCATTCCTACCTGGCTTCTTACAGATGCACCATCCATTTCTGATAATTTTTGTCCGTCGATCAATACGTTTCCGCTTTGCGGTTCAAATAATTTAAGCAAAAGGTCTACCGTTGTTGTTTTACCTGCACCCGACGAGCCCACCAATGCTGTTACCCTTCCCGGCTCTGCCGTGAATGATAAACCGCATAATATTTCTCTATCAGGATTATAAGAAAAATGAACATTTTTAAATTCTACTCTTCCTTTCGCTATTGTTAATTTCTTTCCTACTTTTTCTTCGACTGTTGTATCTAATAATTTGAATGCACGTGAAATAGAAGTGACATTTTGTTGAAGATCTGCCCAGATGCTTGCCAAATTATCAATAGGATCGTACAGCATATCTAAGTAAGCAACAAACATTACGACATCACCGGGAGTTAATCTATGTTCTAAAGCAAGAAAACCTCCATATGCTAATACCAATGCCTGTGAAACATAAGTGAGCAACACTTGCCAGAAGGTATATTTATTTGCTAAAATTGACCGATCGATATAATCTTTATAAGCAGCTGCAGCCTGGTTATCCAATAGAATCATTTCGCGTTCTTCTGCTCCAGAAAGTTTTACTGTTTTTATTCCTGTCAGCGCATCCTGCATCCGTGTTGATACATCTTCCCATTTCTCGTAATAAGCCGCAAGACCCATTTCTAATTTTTTAGTTGAGATGACCGTAATGATCAAATAAAATGGTATGATGGAAATAGCTAAAAGAGCCAGTATCGTATTTTGCCAAAACATAATACCCAATAAACCAACGAGACTTATGATCTCAGGCAATATTTGTTTGGTAAAAGCACCAATCGTTTCTGAAACTTCTTCGCTTTGATCTATCTGTGTATGTAAAGCTGCTGTAGATCGTTTGGAGAAAAAAAGCCAATGGCAATCTTAATACATGTCCAAATGTTTTTTTAATGAATTGCTGTTCAATGGTGCAAATGAGTTTTATATCAATATTTTCACCAATGCGCCAAAAGATCAGCCCGATTATATTAATAGCAAACAACCAGATTGTTGCCCAAACCAATGTATGAAAAGCTTCACCGGGTGTACGCGGCGCTACATGCGTTTTTGTATGAGGTTCTTTTACCCTGTGTTTTCGTACCGACTCTTTAGCGTGAGTCGCTTTTTTTGTTGAATCAATTACTACTGCAGCATTATATTTCGCTTCATCTTTTTCAACAAATTTGGTAATAGGGTCATCATCCGTTTCAGGTGCAACACCCATTTCTCTTTTTACATCATTACGAGCGCGCTGTACAAATAAACCAGAGATATCATTTACAGCTTCGCGATAAATAAGAGGTTCTATTAATGTAACACCTGTGCTTAATAAACTAATGATAAATACAGTTAACAACCCTTTTTTATATGGCTGAATAAGGCGTATTATATTTCTCCAAACTTCTTTCCTATCCTCTTTTGCAGGCATTGTTGTTTTAGTTAATTATGAACTTCAGTAAAAGTAGCCGTAGCGGCAAGATAAATTTATTATCTGCTTGTTAAAGCTACATGATCGTGGTAATATTCGCGCCAGAAACTGCACATAAAAACGGGATCAGTTTTAGCTGATCCCGTTTAATTTATTAAAAGAACTGATTAGGCTTCCTTACCATGACAGTTTTTATATTTTTTACCGCTACCACAATAACAAGGTTCATTTCTTCCCGGAGTTTTTTCTACCCTTATTGGTTCATGTTTAACAGATGTTGGATCGTTGTACTCATTTTCTTGCGAAGCATATTCTGGCCCTGCACCGGCAAATTCCGCTTTACGTTCGCGCATTTTGCTCATATCGGTTTTTCTTTCGCGACCCTCTCTGATCTGTTGCTTGTCTGAATTGTTTTCAGCAGGCATTGCGCAATGACACAAGAAGCTTACAATATTTCTATTCACTTCGTCATCCATTTGTTTAAAGGCGCCGAATGCTTCTATCTTATAAATAACCAACGGATCTTTTTGTTCGTAGCCTGCGGTTTGCACACTATGGCGAAGATCGTCCATTGCTCTTAAATGTTCTTTCCATGCATCATCGATCAAAGCCAGCGTGATACTGCGTTCCAGTGCGTTTGGCAATTCGGCTCCGTTAGAGGCTATCGTTTTATCGATATTAGCCAACGCCTGAATTCCTTTTTTACCATCCGTAAATGGTACAGATACATTTTCAATATTAGGACCTTGTTCTTTACGGATATTTTTAATGATCGGTAATGTTTCTGTTCCTAAAGCTGCTGCTTTGCGATTGTAATTTGATTTTGCTTCGTTGTATAATTTTTCCGCTACAACCTGTACATTATCTTTCGCTAATTCTTCTTCAGTAACATTGGTATTAATGCCGAAGTTTACAATGCACGCTAATTTAAAATCTTCAAAGCTTCCATTCTCTCTGAAAGAATTTACCAGGCCATCTGCAACAGAGTAAAATGCATTATCAAGATCTAAGGCCAAACGGTCTCCAAACAAAGCATGGTTACGTTTGCTGTACACCACATTACGTTGTTTGTTCATCACATCATCATATTCCAACAAACGCTTACGTATACCAAAGTTATTTTCCTCTACTTTTTTCTGTGCACGCTCAATTGATTTAGAGATCATGCTATGCTGGATCACTTCGCCTTCTTTGTAACCCATCCTATCCATCATCGAAGCAATACGTTCGCTACCGAACATACGCATCAGGTCATCTTCCAGACTAACAAAAAATTGTGTGCTACCAGGATCTCCCTGACGGCCGGAACGGCCACGAAGCTGTCTGTCCACACGGCGACTCTCATGTCTTTCTGTACCAACAATTGCCAAACCACCTGCTTCTTTAACACCGGGGCCAAGTTTAATATCCGTACCACGGCCTGCCATATTAGTTGCGATAGTAACGGCACCGGCTAACCCGGCTTCAGCTACTACCTGTGCTTCTTTAGCGTGTTGTTTCGCGTTCAATACATTGTGTGGAATATTTTTTTGTTTCAACATCCTGCTTAATAATTCACTTATTTCTACAGATGTTGTACCAACCAGTGTTGGTCTGCCAGCATTGCGTAATATTTCTATCTCGTCAATAACCGCTTTATATTTTTCTCTTTTTGTTTTGTAAACAAGGTCCTGTTCATCTTTACGAACAGCAACAATATTTGTTGGGATCGTTACTACATCTAATTTATAGATATCCCATAACTCAGCTGCTTCTGTTTCTGCTGTACCTGTCATACCAGCTAATTTGTGGTACATACGGAAATAGTTTTGCAAAGTAACCGTAGCATAGGTTTGCGTAGACGCTTCGATCTTTACATTTTCTTTTGCTTCGATCGATTGGTGTAAACCATCGCTATATCTTCTTCCATCAAGGATACGGCCCGTTTGTTCATCAACAATCTTTACAGCCCCATCCATTACAACATATTCCGTATCCTTATCAAATAAAGTATATGCTTTTAATAATTGCTGTACCGTATGTATGCGATCTACTTTAACAGAGTACTCATTTAATAAACTTTCTTTCGCTTGTAATTTTTCTTCAGTACTTGCAATGCTCCTATCAATTTCAGCCAGCTTGGTAGAAAGATCAGGCATAATAAAGAATTCAGGATCTTCACCTGAACCGGTAATTAAATTGATCCCTTTATCTGTAAGGTCAACACTGTTATTTTTTTCATCGATGTGAAAGTATAATTCTTCATCTACTTTACCCATTTCTCTTTGCTGATCAGCCAGGTAATAGTTTTCGCTTTTTTGTAGTTTAACGCGGATACCCGGTTCACTTAAAAATTTGATCAATGCGCTGTTCTTTGGCAAGCCACGGTACGCGCGCATTAAAGCCAATCCACCGTCTTTTGGATCGTCGTTGCCTTCTGCTATTTTTTTCTTTGCTTCAATTAAGTATTGGTTAACGGCCCTTCTTTGTGCCTCAACTATTTTTTCGATACGAGGTTTGAGGTCGAAGAATTGTTGTGTGTTATCGCTATGTCCAACCGGTCCGCTAATAATCAATGGCGTTCTTGCATCATCGATCAAAACGCTATCCACTTCATCCACCATCGCAAAATGATGTTTGCGTTGTACCATTTCATCCGGGTTATGCACCATGTTATCTCTCAGGTAATCAAAACCAAATTCGTTATTGGTACCATAAGTAATATCTGCATTGTATGCAGCACGACGAGCGTAGCTATTTGGTTCGTGCTTATCAATACAATCAACAGTAATGCCTAACCATTCGAATATTGGTCCGTTCCATTCACTATCACGTTTTGCCAAATAATCATTTACGGTTACGATGTGAACGCCTTCGCCGGCTAATGCATTTAAATACGCAGGTAAAGTACTCACCAAAGTTTTACCTTCACCCGTTGCCATTTCCGCGATTTTTCCGGAATGCAATACAGCACCACCTATTAGCTGAACATCATAGTGTACCATGTTCCAGGTAACTTGTCCGCCACCGGCAATCCATGTGTTACTGAATATTGATTTATCGCCGCTTATTTT
>JABDBG010000032.1 GCA_013288745.1 Bacteroidota bacterium | reverse complement strand
TGGCGCTTGCCCGGTTTGTAAAGGATTGGGCGATGTGTATACGATCAGTGTCGATTCAATATTGCCTAATAAAACATTAAGTGTAAAAGAAGGCGGTATCGCGCCGTTAGGCGAAGAACGTAATGCAAGTGTTTATCAGCAGGTGGTTCAGTTTGCAAAAAAGAATAAGATCGATCTGGGTAAACCGATCATGAACCTTACGCCCACACAATTGAATTTATTATTATACGGAACAGAAAATGCCGAAGGAAGTTTTGATGTGGATATGGAAGATGAAAATATTCCAGATAGCTATACCGGTAGTTACGAAGGTATCATTCCGATGTTGAAGCGCTGGTTTACTTCAACGCAAAGTAATGAGTCGCTAAAAGAATGGGTGCAGGATTATATGGAACTAAAAAGATGCACTTCCTGCAACGGTGCAAGACTGAGAAAAGAAAGCTTATGGTTTAAAATTGATGAAGCCAATATTTCAGAACTGAGCGAATTGAATTTAGATAAGCTGATGGTTCGTTTTGCAGGGATAGAAAAACGATTGAGCAACAAACAAAATATCATTGCCAAAGATGTTCTAAAAGAAATTCGCGAACGTTTACAATTCTTATTAGATGTAGGCTTGACCTATTTAAGTTTGAACAGAGGCTCTAAGACTTTAAGTGGCGGCGAATCTCAACGTATACGTTTAGCAACACAGATCGGTTCGCAATTACAGGGCATTACTTATGTATTGGATGAGCCTAGTATTGGTTTGCACCAAAGAGATAACCAACGTTTGATTGGGGCATTGCAAAATTTGCGTGATATTGGTAATAGTGTATTGGTTGTAGAGCATGATAAAGATATTATGATGGCTGCTGATTACCTGGTAGATATCGGTCCGAAAGCAGGTAAGGGCGGCGGCGAAATCGTTGCACAAGGAACGCCCGAAGAAGTATTGGCATCAGGCTCCGACACGGCGCAATATTTAAATGGCAAAAAGGGAATTGCTGTTCCCAAAGAAAGAAGAAAAGGGAACGGCCATATTTTAGAATTGAATGGCGCTAAAGGGAATAATTTAAAAGATGTAAGTGTTCAATTTCCGTTAGGAAAATTAATATTGATAACAGGTGTAAGCGGTAGCGGCAAATCTACTTTGATCAATGAAACATTATATCCGCTGTTAAGCGCACACGCCTATAATTCAAAAGTGATGCCGTTGGAATATAGTGGCATCAAAGGATTAGAGTTTATTGATAAAGTAATTGAGATAGATCAGAGCCCGATAGGGCGAACGCCAAGAAGTAATCCTGCAACCTATTGCGGGTTCTTTACGGATATCAGAACATTGTTTGCCGCAGTGCCAGAAGCAAAGATCCGTGGGTATACGGCGGGTCGTTTTTCTTTCAATGTAAAAAGCGGCCGCTGTGAAGTTTGTGAAGGTGGCGGTATGCGTGTAATTGAAATGAATTTTTTACCGGATGTTCATGTGCATTGTGAAAAATGTAATGGCAAAAGATATAACAGAGAAACATTAGAAATTCGTTACAAAGGAAAATCTATCAGCGATGTACTGGATATGACGGTTGATGAAGCGGTAGAGTTTTTCTCAGCAGTGCCTTTTATTTTTAGAAAGATAAAAGTATTGCAGGATGTCGGCCTTGGTTATATCACCCTCGGACAAAGCGCTGTAACATTAAGTGGTGGTGAAGCGCAACGCGTTAAACTATCAACAGAGCTTGGGAAAAAAGCGACAGGTAAAACATTTTATATTTTGGATGAGCCAACAACAGGTTTGCATTTTCAGGATATACAGCATTTATTAGATGTACTGAATAAATTAGTTGATCAGGGAAATACTGTTTTGGTGATCGAACATAATATGGACGTAATAAAAGTAGCCGATCATATTATTGATATCGGTCCGGAAGGCGGCGATGGTGGTGGATTGGTTTTGTTTGAAGGTGTTCCTGAAGATCTGCCAAAAGTGAAAGAAAGCTTTACGGGTAAATATTTAAAAGCCGAATTGAAATGATAGAACGCAGATTTTCAAGATTATGATGATCTGCCTTCTATTTTGTTTTCTCTTTTATCTTTTGTTTTAAGGTAGCTATATTCGTTTCAATATCGTGGCGACTGCAATAGTCTTCTACCATTCCAACAACATCGTCTCCATATTTATCGATTTTAGCTTTGCCGAAACCTGTTATAAATAAAAGATCTTTTTTATTTAATGGGAGATAAGTACTGATCTCTTTTAGCGTAGCCTGATTAGCGATCATGTAAATAGGGCTTTTTGTTTCTTCCACAACCATATCGCGCCAGCGTTTCAATGTCTCATACAATTCTACATTTGGAGTATCAATACTGGTTTGTTTTTTAGTACTGGCATAACAGTTAATGCTTAATCGCGGCGTACCAAAATGTAGTTTGTGTTGTAAATAAGTAGTAACAGAAAATGGCTCTTTACAATATTGTAAGTAATAATTTGTTGAATTTATCGCTGTTAATAATTGTAGTAAATGTTCATTAACAATTGCAGCAGCCTCTTTATGTTCTGTTACTAAAGCATTGTTTTGAATAAGCAGTTGATGTGCTGCATATTTAGGCCCAAAGTAATTAGCTGCGTCATTGATCCTTTTTTGTAAAGTCGGATTTTTTTCAATGATCGGTTCATCTCTCATTAGAGAATATATCTGGCCAATAAATTTAACGCCGGCACTTTTTTCTATAGCCAATTGTTGTTTAAAATTTTCTGCCCACTCAAAAGCTTCTTTATTGAATTTATCCTGATGTTCCTTAACATGATGAGCTACCAGTTTCGCTGCCAATTCTATTTCATTAAAAGAAAATATTTCTTCCAGTAATTGTTGCGTGAATAATTGGCGGGCTCCGGCAAATCTTTCTACCAAAGAGCCTTTGTGTGTTAAAGTTTGTTGTCCGCGAATAACTTTATCATTGCTATGGATAGCTGCGGCAGAAATTTTGGATATCAATATAATGCCTTCCAGACTTGTGCACCTGCTCAAAGCAACATATACCTGGCCACTGCTAAAAGCGCCGCCTGCATCGATCATTACTTTTTCGAAAGTTAATCCCTGGCTTTTGTGAATGGTAATTGCCCAGGCTAATCTTAATGGGTATTGTGTAAAAGTTCCCAGTGTTTCCTGTTCAAGCTTTCCATCTTCTTTGTTTAAAACATAGCGGGAGTTCTCCCAGGTTTCTTTTGATACGTTAATTTCTATTCCATCACATTCAACTATTACTTCATCATCTTCTAATCTTTTTACAACGCCGATCTTGCCATTGAAATAGCGTTTCATGATATTATCGTTCTTTAAAAACATAACCTGCGCACCTTCTTTCAAAATAAGAGCTGCTTCTGCAGGATACATGTTTTCTGCAAACTCATTTTCAACAATGGCTTTGTAGGTAAAAGCAGTCGTATATAATTTCTCTAATTTATTTTGATTGATAAGATCTGCTTGTTTATTATGAGATGAAAGCGTGATATATTTTTCATCTGCCGATGGAATAAAATTAGGATTGAAACGCAGGTGAAGATCTTCGTAGTCATCATCCGTCATATTATTATTGCGTACTTTATTCAACAATGCAACAAAGGAATCTTCTTTCTGCCGATAAATTTTATCCAGTTCTATTAACAATGGCTGTTGTTCTTTAACAGCGATGCTGTCAAAAAAGAAAGGCGATTCATAATACTCCTGTAAAATACTCCACTCGGGATTACCAGCTACGGGTGGTAATTGATGCAGATCACCAATGCATAATAATTGCACTCCACCAAAAGGTATATCATGATTTCTGCGCACACTTCTCAATAGTGTATCGATCGCATCCATCACATCACAACGAACCATACTTATTTCATCGATCACTAATAATTCCATTCGTCGAAGTAATTGTTGTCGCTGTCCGTTGAACCTGGTTTTTGAGATCAGCTCATTTTTTTGAACCTGTGTTGGTAAAAAAGGATGAAAGGGTAATTGAAACAAGCTGTGCAAGGTTACGCCACCTGCATTAATAGCTGCCACGCCTGTAGGTGCAGCTACTACAATATTTTTATTGCAGTTATCCTTTAAGTATTTTAGAAAAGTAGTTTTACCTGTACCTGCTTTACCCGTTAAAAAAATATTTTCATTCGTTTCTGTAACGAAGCGGTAAGCCAGATCAAAAATCTCGTTGCGTTCGATGGGAACCATAATGATAGTTTAGATTTTAATAGGGAGATGCGGATCCGACTAAGGTAGAAAATATTTTCTAGTTTTTAATATATGGAAGTATTTCATCCAGATTAACCGGTTTTTGTTGGTCGTCAATTTCTATTACTACAAAATAGCCATTTTCGTTTCCTGTAGCTTTTAATGCATTGATCAGAATTTGCTGGTCGCTGATCATTCTTTTGCCATCATCTTTGCTCCAGATCTCTTTAGTGCACAAACATCCTTCTGAAGGTGTGTATGGGTAATAGATCTTTGTTTTATAATATTCGGGATCCATAGCAGTGCCATGTGCAATGATCTCAGTGCGCCCGATCTTACTTGCATAATAAGTTTGAAAGATGGGCTGATAATCTTGCCAGCTAGCAGGGAGTAATTTTTTATATTGATCTATAGACCAGGACGAATCTTTGATATAGAACACATTTATAAAATCCCGTACGGTTGTTTCGAAAGGCATTCTTAACTGGATGTCGGGAGTGGGGCCGATGAAACTGCTTTGTGAAACATCTGTTCCATGCATTCTAAAAATGCCTTGGGGAGTATTGCCATCACTTATGTAAAATGGCAAATTGGTCAAACTTCTTGCAAATTGTGGTATTGCCAGGATATCTTTATTATTGTCAACTATAAAATTTCCTTTACCATCTCTTATTATCGCAATACCTGTATAATCCCGGTTCTTTCTTTGGATACTATAAATAACTGTATTCCCACGAAGGAATTTTTTATTGAAAATATCCTGTAACATTTTCTGTGTCAAATGATCATTCTCTTTGCTTACGATCAACATTTTTAATACATCATCATTTTTATAATCGGGATTTAATTTTATTGCCGCCGCTTCTATTTCATTCGGACAAATAGAATTTTCTCTGTATAAATATTCTGAAGCGATGGCGAAGACTTTATCATCTGTCGCATGTTTTAGAACTTCTCTCATCTTTTTTATAAATTCTGTAGGATACAAAGAATACAAAGTTTCTAAAAGCGTTAGCTGAAAATCGATACTTTGCTTATCCATTAATTTAACGGCGTAATGTATACGTTTATCTATAAATACAGATCTGTATTGCAGGAGTACCATGGACTCTAATCCTGTATTCCATTTATCTTCTGTAGAATCTGTTACCGGCAACGCCAGGTTTTTATTGATAGGATGTTCAACAGTATTTAGGTAGAATTTATCCCTGTTTGGTTTAGTGCCCCATTGAAAATAAACAGTATCGCCACTCTGTGCGAACACATTCGCACCTGAGATCACCAAAAACAAAGTGATGATTATATTGATCGTTATTTTTTTAATACCCATACTTTTCTTTCCACAATTGTTTTAAAAATTTCCGTAACTCTTCTTCCCTTGCATTTTTTCCGGGATTGTAAAATGCTTTACCGCTCAACTCTTTTGGCAGATATTCCTGTGCCTGGAAATTATTCTCGTAATTATGTGAGTAAGCATAATCTTTTCCGTAATTCAGATTCTTCATTAGCTTGGTTGGTGCGTTGCGGATATGCAAAGGCACCGGTAGATCTCCCAATGTTTGTACTGCTGCGATGGCATCGTTAATGGCAACGTACGAAGCGTTACTCTTTGCAGATGTTGCCAGGTAAGTAACACATTGTGATAAAATGATCCTTGATTCCGGATAGCCGATCTTATTGACTGCATCAAAAGTTGCGTTAGCTAATAATAGTGCATTAGGATTAGCGTTACCTATATCTTCGCTTGCTAATATCAACAAGCGCCTGGCTATAAATTTTACGTCTTCACCACCTTCTACCATTCTTGCCAGCCAGTACACGGCACCGTTAGGATCGCTACCTCGGATGGATTTTATAAAGGCAGAAATAATATCGTAATGCTGTTCTCCTTTTTTATCGTAGATGGCAATTCTTTGTTGTGCAATTTCCATTACAGTTTTATCTGTAATGATCATATTATCACTCAATGTATCCGTTACCAACTCTAACAAGTTCAATAATTTTCTGGCGTCACCTCCGGAAATTGTTATGAGTGCGTCTGTTTCTTTTAGTGTTATCTTTTTTGTTTTGAGTATTTCATCTTGTTCGATCGCATGGTGTAATAATGCGATAAGATCATTTTCATCCAATGGTTTTAATACGTATACCTGGCACCTGCTTAGCAAAGCACTGTTAACTTCGAAAGATGGATTTTCCGTCGTGGCACCGATCAATGTAATGATGCCTTTTTCTACCGCACCTAATAAAGCATCCTGCTGACCTTTATTAAAACGATGGATCTCATCAATAAATAAAATCACATTTTGTTGTGTCTTTGCAGTTTCGATTACTTCACGTACTTCTTTTACTCCACTGCTGATAGCGCTCAATGTATAAAATGGAACCTGTAATGTTTGTGCAATAATATTAGCGATGGTTGTTTTCCCCACACCCGGCGGCCCCCATAATATCATGCTGGGTACTTTACCATGTTCGATGGCAGTACGTAAAATGCTTCCTTTGCCGGTAAGGTGTTGCTGACCGACAAGGTTGTTCAATAAAGATGGACGTAAGCGTTCTGCTAACGGGATTTGACTTGATGCCATGCTGTCAAGCTTTTTAATTATTTAGTAGGGTCTTTCAGTATCATAATGTAGCTGGATCGGCGTTAAAGTTACCAACTAAAACTGCAAAATAAAAGTTGAATAAAGGTATATCGCTGCAGTGAGTGACACAACGATGTTGCGTGCCAAAACGAATGCCAAAAACAAAATATTTTTTACTTCGTGTGATAAAAAAGCCCCGAAATAAATCAGGGCCTTATAAAATTAAACTCGAAAAAAACTCAATTAATGAAGTAACAATTCACAAGGTTTGATACCAGTGTGTTTTTTAAATGCTGTAGAAAAATGAGAGATGGATGAATACCCTAACATCATTGAAACTTCTGTTACGCTCAATCCTTTTTCGTACAATAAATATTTAGCATGTTCCATTCTCTGGCTTTGATAAAAATCAAAGATGGTAGTACCGAATAATTCTTTAAAACCTTTCTTTAAATAACATTCGTTGATCGCTACTTTTTTGCTAAGTGCCTTTATGGTCAAGGGTTCGCCAATATGTTGCAACAATACTTCTCTTGCTTTAATGATCTTTTCCCTGTCTTGTTCGTTTGCTAAGAACTTGCAGGTAAATACTTCTTCTTTTTCTCCGCCCAACATACAATCCATACTGTATAATAACAGTATCTGTGTTTGTGCGTTGATGAAAATATTTTCTAAAGTATCTGTATACGTATGGTTCAATAATGCTTCGATCGCCATTCTCGTTCTACCGCACAATGGCAACATTTTAGAAAAAGAAGTTTGGTGTGTAAATGCCAAAACCTCATCCGAAACATTTTGATTTTTTTTTCCTTTTACAAATTGTGTTAAGTAAGATGGTTTAAAGCTGAAGCTTAAAACATCTACGCTTTCTACTTTTTCAATGCAGGTTTTTGAAGAATTGAATTTGCAATAATCACATTCGGTTTGTTTCTGGCGGCAATAAACATTTCCGGATACACAGAATCGTAGCTCTAAAAAGTGCTCGTTCGGGTTGTTTTTCTCGTAATGGTATACCAGCATGCCCGTATCCTCAATATTCCATTGTGGTTCTTTTTTATAGCGTTTAATGGAATAATGTACCGATCCGGGAACTATCCGGTCCGTATCTAACAAAACTTCCAACTGCTCGTGCATGATGGGTTGCTTGTAGGCAATGCTTAATATGTCTTGCGGTTGTTGATACATTGAAAATATTCGATGCAAATATACACCATCAGTATCAAAAGTAGATAGTGAAAGGGGTAGTTTTGTCATCAAAGCGTAGTAATTTAGGATCCGATAAATGATTCGGTTTTTTACATAAAAAATTGAAAAAATCCAACCCCAAAAAAGCCCTGTTTTATTTTGTGGAAATCTTATGAATAACTACTCATAAAAGATGGCTTTTTTTGGCCGAAAACCCTTGATTTTGCTTATATTTGCTTGATTGCAATAATTGATAATCCTAAAGAGAATTTCCCACATTTATGAGTATAGAAATCGAAGAAGTAATTAGTCCTGCTACCAATGGTTATGGAGCTGATAGTATCCAGGTTTTAGAGGGTTTAGAAGCCGTACGTAAACGTCCGGCGATGTATATCGGCGATATAGGTGTTAAGGGGCTGCATCACCTTGTTTACGAAGTAGTGGATAACTCCATTGATGAGGCACTTGCCGGCTATTGTAAAAACATTGAAGTAACTATCCATGAGGATAATTCTATTAGTGTTCAGGATGATGGCCGCGGTATCCCAACTGGTATCAACACAAAAGAAAAAAAATCAGCTTTAGAGATCGTAATGACGGTCTTACATGCAGGAGGTAAGTTCGATAAGGATACCTACAAAGTATCCGGAGGTTTGCATGGTGTGGGTGTAAGTTGCGTGAATGCATTGAGTACGAAACTGATCGTAACGGTTGACCGTGAGAATAAAAAATTCGAACAGGAATATAAAATAGGGGTACCGCAATATCCAGTGCGCGAAATTGGTACGAGCACTAAGACTGGCACGCATGTTCATTTTTGGCCTGATCTGACCATTTTTACTGCTTCCGTATTTAATAAAGACATTTTAGAAGGACGTTTAAGAGAATTATCTTTTTTAAATAGAAAGATAACGATCGTGTTGAACGATTTAAGAGAGAAAAATGAAGATGGTACAACTTATTCTAAAACTTTTTACAGTGAAGGTGGTATCGTTGAATTTGTAGAAATGTTAGATAAGAACGCGAACAGGCAATCACTTTTGCCAACCGTAATTTACTGCGATGGTAAAGATGAGACAAGTAATGTGATGGTGGAAGTAGCCATGATCTACAATACAGGTTACCAGGAACATCTTTTCAGCTATGTAAATAATATCAACACGATCGAAGGCGGTACGCATGTTGCGGGCTTCAGGCGCTCTATCACCAGGGTGTTCAAAAGCTACGGTGAAAAAGAAGGTATGTTCGAAAAAGCGAAGGTAGAAATTGAAGGGGATGATTTTAGAGAAGGCTTAAGCGCAATTATTTCTGTAAAAGTTCCTGAACCTCAGTTCGAAGGGCAGACAAAAACCAAACTGGGTAACAGTGAGGTAATGGGCGTAGTGGATCAAACGCTAAGTCGTGTATTGATCGCTTATTTAGAAGAAAACCCGAAAGATGCTAAAACCATCATTCAAAAAGTAATATTGGCCGCACAGGCAAGGGCAGCAGCTAAGAAGGCCCGTGAAATGATACAACGTAAAAGTGTATTAACTGGCGGCGGTTTACCCGGTAAACTGGCTGATTGCAGCGATAAAGATCCTGAAAGATGCGAATTATACCTTGTGGAAGGGGATTCGGCCGGCGGTACTGCTAAACAAGGCAGGGATAGAAGCTACCAGGCAATACTTCCTTTGCGTGGTAAGATCCTGAACGTTGAAAAAGCAATGGAACATAAGATCTATGATAATGAGGAAATTAGAAATATGTTCACGGCGTTGGGTGTTAAAGTAGGTACGCCGGAAGATCCTAAAGCACTAAATCTTACAAAACTTCGTTATCATAAGTTAATTATTATGACGGATGCCGACGTGGATGGTAGTCATATTGCCACATTAATCCTGACTTTCATTTTCCGTTACATGAAGGAGCTGGTTGAACAAGGATTTGTGTATATCGCTCAGCCGCCTTTGTATTTGGTGAAGAAAGGAAAAGATCAGGATTATGCATGGACGGATGAGGAACGTAAGGCATTGATACTAAAATTCGGACAAGGAAAAGATGATTCGGTGAATACACAGCGTTATAAAGGTCTGGGAGAAATGAATGCTGAACAGTTATGGGAAACAACGATGAATCCTATAACGAGAACTTTGAAGCAAGTGACGATCGAGAGTGCAGCAGAGGCAGATAGGGTGTTTAGCATGCTAATGGGAGATGAAGTTCCGCCACGCCGAGAATTCATTGAAACCCACGCCAAGTACGCTAAAATCGATGTTTAACGGCAATTAAATAAAGGAAATTAACTATATATTTTTGGGAAATTCGAAATTAGTAGTAGCATTGTACTACTAAAGAATCAAATTTTCTCTTTTACTAACAATAAAAATTCCACAAAATGTCAAAAATGTTAACAGCTTATTGCATGAAAACGAAGGAAAAAAACGTTCCATTGCAGGACGCAGTAATAACCAAAACAGCTCGCGGCGGTTATATGGCTCAAGGTAATGATGGAAAAGGAAATAAAATGACAACGATGCTTTCTGAAGCAACAGCTACTAAAGCTATTGCTGATGGTGTAGCTAAAAAAGGTTGGTAGTTATATCATTTTAAAATTATTTAAGCCATCTGTTTTTACGGATGGCTTTTTTATTGTGCGCACATTCTAAAAAATTACTGGAGCTTTTGTCTTAAGATATTTATCCTGAACCATAACAGGTAAATAGGATCCAAAAAATAAACATTGCCCGAAGTTTCATCGATCAATTCTTTTTTGATCAACGCCTTTTTTATTTTCAACACATTCGCAGAAGTGCCCAGATCATATTCCTGCATAATTGCTTTAGAGGAAAGGTTTGTATGAACTCCGGAAGCCACCGCTTTTAAAAAATTCAATTGCGGACTGGACAAGTCTTCCGTATCTCTTGTATACAACAAAGCATTTTGTTCTGTGATTTCTATTGTGGCTTTTAGTATATTTTCTGCGGCTACTCTTCTATCTGTGTGTAACCAAACCAAGTGAGATAATTGCTGCACGTAGTAGGAATGGTCTTGCGCTTTTTCCGCAATGCTATTCGCTAATTCAGCGCTTATATTTTTATTGGTAGAGGCAAATTGTGTTTCTATGAATTTAATCCAATCGGCACGTTTGATCTTCGGCAGGTACATCACATCTCCAAATTTGTAAAACGGCATACTTTGTTTTTCAAAAAGCTCCATCATCATGTGTTGCTTACTTCCGTAAAGACAATACGTTACATGCTGGTGGTGCTGCCATTCTGCACGCAGTCTTTTTTGGAACAGTGCAGGATCTTTAAAACTTTCTAAATTTTGAAATTCATCGATACAAATAATGATACTGATCTTTTTTTCGATCGCTATCTTTTCAGGGAGATTTAATAGCTCCTTGTAATTTTTATTCAGGTCCTTCCATTCAAAAATGATCGAAAAATCTTCTGCAGGGTCTGTGCCCAATGATATCTTAGGTGTAATGTGTTTTAAAAATTGCTTGCTAAGACTTATCCATTCTTCTAATTTATTGCTGGTAGCTTTTATTGTTTCTGTGGTGAGGATGCTATAAAATTCTTCTTCATTGCGTACGCTCATCATATCCAGCATAACAACTTTTGTTGTGCGGCTTCTCACATCTTCCGCTACTTTTTTTACGAGAGATGATTTGCCCCAACGGCGCGGAGAAATAAGGATGGTATTTATCTTATTAATAAAATTATCCTTAAGCCTTTTTTTTTCTTCTGTGCGGTTGGTAAATAGGTCGGTGCTGACTGTCTTACCAAATAAAAATGGCGTATTCATTTTTCAAAGATAGCCATTATCTTTACACTTACCAAAAGGTAACTTACCAAAAGGTAACTTACTGAATGGCCACTTGTTTGTTTTGTAAAACACTTTGCTGCATACGGTGTAAGAAGGTATAGAGGTCAGTCATTGTTTTTACATTATCTACGATCAGAATGCCATTTTTTCCTACCTGTTTTAACTTGGCTTTATTGGTGCCTGATTGTAAGAATTGCAATAAACCATTGAATACATCGCTTTGAAAATAAGGCGAATCAGGATTACTCACGAAGAAGCCTTTCATTGTTTCGTCTTTTAATAACATTTTTTCAAAACCCATTTCAACGGCTATTTTTCTGCAACGTACTGTTGTAAACAGGTCTTCCACCTGCGGTGGGATTGGACCAAAGCGATCCGTCATCTCAACATGAAATTCCTGCAGTTCCTGTTCATTGTCGCAATTGTCCAGCCTGCTGTACAAGCTCAAACGTTCTGTGATACTTTCAACATAACTATCGGGAATCAATATTTCAAGGTCCGTATCAATAGAGCAATCTTTTACAAAATCATCCTGCTGCTGGATCTCTTCTTTGAACAGATCCTTAAATTCAGACCGTTTTAGTTCTCTTATCGCTTCATCTAAAATTTTCTGGTACATCTCAAAACCGATCTCAGCAATGAAACCGCTTTGTTCGCCACCCAGTAAATTTCCTGCACCACGGATATCCAGGTCACGCATGGCAATTTGGAAACCGCTACCAAGATCACTGTATTGTTCTAAGGTTTGTAAACGTTTACGACTATCCGCAGGTAAAGTACTCATTGGCGGTGCGAATAAATAGCAGAATGCTTTTTTATTACTGCGGCCAACCCTTCCTCTTAACTGATGTAAGTCACTCAAACCAAATTGGTGCGCATTATTTATGATGATCGTATTTACATTAGGAATATCAACACCGCTTTCGACAATATTGGTACAAACGAGTACATCGTATTTTTTATCCATGAAATCCAGGATGGTATCTTCTAATTGATCGCCATCCATTTGCCCATGTGCATAGGCAATGCTAAGGTCCGGACAAAGTCCTTGAATATGCCCGGTCATTTCTGCCAACCCATTTACCCTGTTATGGATGAAGAAAACCTGTCCGCCCCTTTCTGTTTCATAATAAATGATGTCACGGATGGCATCCTCATTGAACATCTGCACTTCGGTTTGTATCGGTTGCCTGTTTGGCGGCGGCGTATTAATGATGCTAAGATCCCTTGCGCCCATTAGACTAAACTGTAAAGTTCTTGGTATAGGCGTTGCTGTTAGTGTAAGCGAATCAACCGTTATTCTTAATTGCTTTAATTTTTCTTTTGCGGCCACACCAAACTTTTGTTCCTCATCAATGATCATGATACCTAAGTCTTTGAACTTGATATCTTTTCCTAAAATAGAATGTGTGCCGATGATGATATCAATTTTCCCTTCTGCCACTCTTTGTAAGGTTTCCTTTTTCTCTTTGGTAGTTTTAAAACGATTGATAAAATCAACCGTAACAGGAAAATCTTTTAAACGATCGCCAAAAGTTTTATAATGCTGGTAAGCCAAAATAGTTGTAGGAACAAGTATAGCAGCCTGTTTACCATCGCAGCAGGCTTTAAATGCTGCGCGTATCGCGATCTCTGTTTTTCCAAAACCAACGTCGCCACAAACCAACCGGTCCATTGGAGAAGGCTTCTCCATATCTTTTTTTACATCTTCCGTTGCTTTGGCCTGGTCCGGCGTATCCTCATAAATAAAAGATGCTTCTAATTCCGTTTGCATGTAATTATCCGGACTAAAAGCATAGCCTTCCTGGCTCTTTCTTTGCGCGTATAATTTTATAAGATCGGTTGCAATATCCTTAACCTGTTTCTTTGTCTTTTCTTTTAGTTTATTCCATACATCACTGCCTAATTTATTCATTTTAGGTACGCTTCCTTCTTTGCCGCTATATTTTCCGATCTTATGTAAAGAAGAAATATTTACATACAAAAGATCGCCGTCTTTGTATTGAATTCTTACCGCTTCCTGAATTTTCCCGTTGGCTTCTATCTTCTGTAATCCGCTGTATACACCTACTCCATGATCGATATGCGTTACATAATCTCCGGGTTGTAATTCGCGCAATGTTTTTAGCGTAAGCGCTTTGTTCTTACTAAAAGCCTGCCTAACCTTGTATTTATGGTAGCGTTGAAATATCTGGTGATCCGTATAACAAACCACTTTCAGATCTTCATCAATAAAACCTTCGAAGATAGAAGTCGGTACCGGCGTGATCTGCAGGTCAGCCTTAAGATCTGTAAATATGATATGTAAGCGCTCTAATTGCTTCGGGTTATCAGCAAAAAGAAAAAGGTTGAATTTCTTATCTTCAAATTCTTTCAGGTTTTTTATCAGCAAGTCGAACTGCCGGTTAAAAGATGGTTGTGGTTTGATCGAATAATGAATATTCAGCTGATCGCTATTATTGAAATAAGATCTTTTACCTATTTCAATGATGTGTCGCTGTTTTATTTCATTTTCAATAACAGCAGCTTTTACAAAATCATTTTCAGTGGTATCTGTTTTCTCATTTATCTCGCCATCCTCATTATTGTTGTTTTTTTGTTGCGGGTTATCGGCAACAACTTGCAAATAAAGAGTAAGGTCTTCTTCCTGTTGTTCGATCTTTTCTTTTACATAATCCCAGTCTTCTGTCCAAACCACAGTGTTCCCGGGTAAAAACTCTAACAAGGAAACTTTTTCTCCTGTTTCAAATTGTGTTTCTACGTTTGGTATGATACTTACCTGCAATAATTTTCTTTCACTCAACTGATTTTCAGGATCAAATATTCGAATGCTATCGACTTCATTTCCAAATAGCTCGATACGATAGGGCTTTTCATTGCCAAAAGAATAAATATCAAGAATGCCACCTCTTACTGCAAACTGTCCGGGTTCGTACACAAAATCAGTTCTTTCAAAACCCTGGGTAACAAATTTTTCTAATATGCCATTTACATCGATAATATCTCCTTGTTTGATAGAAAGAATATTGGCCGCCAATGTTTTGGATAACACAACTTTTTCAAATAGTGCTTCGGGATGTGTAACAATTATTTTTTTATTGCCCCCGGCGGATAGCTTGGTCAGTGCTTCTGTACGAAGCATTACATGACTGCTATTTAAAAGCCTGTAATTTTTTTTATTCTTAAAAGAAGATGGGAAGTAGAAAATATCCAGTGCCTTGGTTAAATTTTCTAATGTGTTATGATAATAGGCGGCTTCTTCAGCATCGCGGACTATGATCAGGTGGTTAAGATGGGATGCTTTTTCCTGGTTAAAAACGGCTGCGATCAAAAATTGAGAAGCACTTCCCGCCAGTCCGGATAAGTGAATTCTTTGTGGAGATGGCAATAGGATCTTATCCGCTATTTGAGAACAGCGGGGGTCATTTAAGTACCCATTCATCAACACTTCCAGATTCATCCGTATGCAAAGATACAATTTAATATAAAAAGCTCGTAATCACAATATAGCAAGCAGCTAAAACGTTGTATTAGTAATCTTTTTGGCGTACTTTTAAATATCTCCTAATAACACAAACCGCCCCATGTATTTTAACTATTGCCGATGAAAAAAAACTACTTTTTAATTCTTAGTGTTTTCTTTCTCCCAATTTGTGTTTTTGCACAAAGAGGCGAAAAAGAAGTGCACTTTTTACAAGGTAGTCTTACTCCGGATACAAACATTTCTTCACAGCAATTCAAAAAAGAAGAAATTCAATCGGCATTTTATGGAGATAAATATTTTGTGTTGATTCAGTTTGCTTCTCTTCCTTCAACAGAGATACGAAAACAATTAAAGGAATTAGGCGTTCAATTGGAAACATATCTTTCGGGCGATGCATATATAGCTTCTATCCAAAATAAGTTTGATTTTTCTTTGGCAGGAAAATTTAATATTATTTCAATCAGTGCTATTCCTGATCATTATAAAGTTGATCCTGCAATAAAAGAAAAGGCTTCAAGTTTTGATAAGGAAGATATAAATGCCATCGGTATATCGTATAACTCAACGATGGATAAGGCAACGGTGGTGAAAAAATTACAGGCTATAGGCGCATCGTTAGTAACTACGAAAGTTGCTGTTCCAAATGTTATTTTTATTCATGCTAAACAATCAGTGATCGATTCTATAGCCGCGTTACCATTTGTGTCATATATCGGTCTACAATCATTAAACCCTAAACCACTTAATTACGAAGATGTAGCGCTGCATGGTGCAAGTGGGTTTAATACATTCACAGGAAAAGATCTGGAAGGCCAGGGCGTTACAATTGGCATCGGCGATCAGGGGAATATTACAACACATGTAGATTTTACGGGAAGAATTATATTACGCACATCCGATCAACCCGGTTCACACTCAACACATGTTGCCGGTACAGCAGTGGGCGCCGGAATAATTGATGTAACAAATCATGGAATGGCACCCAAGGCTACCATTATTGACCAATATTTTACAGATGTTATAACCAATGCCCCTACTTATCTTGCCGATTATGATATGATCGCCAGCAATAATTCTTACACGACTGCTACTACAGGTTGCGCTGGCGAAGGAGTATATGATTATTATAGTAATTATGCTGATGCGCAGATAAATTCATACGATAATTTAATACATGTATTCGCTGCAGGCAATGATGGGGGGTACACTTGCGGGGCTTTTCCTTTATCTTTTGGAACAATAAAATCAGGATGGCAGACAGCAAAAAATGTACTGACCGTTGGTAATTTAAATAGTGTTGATTATTCGATTTATCCTTATGATAGTCATGGCCCTGTAGCAGATGGGCGTATTAAGCCGGATATTATAACAAGTGGTATGTCCATACTTTCTACATTTCCTTTTAACACTTATCAGTACGATCAGGGAACAAGTATGTCTGCGCCCGTAGTAACGGGTTCACTGGCATTACTGTACCAACGATACAGGCAATTGCATGCAGGGGCAGATCCCAAAAGCGCTTTAATGAAAGCGATTATGTGCAATACGGCAGAAGATTTAGGAAATCCAGGTCCCGATTATTCTTTTGGTTTCGGGATGTTAAATGTAAGAAGAGCTGTTGAAGCAATTGATAGTAACTGGTACTCGATTGGTACGATGATAAATGGAGGAATAAATGCCTCTACCATTCATATTCCTAAAAATGCGAGAAGATTAAAAGTAATGTTGTACTGGGCTGATGTTGCCGGAAACGTAGGTGCAGCCTCAGCTTTGGTCAATGACCTGGATCTTACGGTAACAACGCCATCGGCTGTTGTTCATCATCCTTTTATCTTAAATCCTGCACCGGCCAATGTAAATAACAATGCTGTTGAAGGAGTGGATCATACAAATAATATAGAGCAGGTTACTATCGAAAACCCTGTTGCCGGAACATATAATGTTAACGTTAAAGGGTACGCTGTGCCCTTTGGTCCGCAAGCTTATGCGCTTACGTATGAAATAATTGATTCGTCAGTAACAGTTGAATATCCTTTTGGTGGAGAAACATTAGTGCCGGGCGATGTTGAAAATTTACGCTGGAGCGGTTATGGAAGCGATAGCAATACTTATACAATTCAATATTCACTTAATAACGGAACCTCATGGACAACCATTGCTACAAATGTTCCTGCTGCAAGTCGCACTTATCCCTGGACTGTTCCTGCAACAGCTACCAACCAGGCATTGATAAAAGTGATCAGAAACGGCTCTTCGTTAAGCGGACAGAGCAGTTTTAATTTTACAATATTAGGAAGACCGGTTATTGTTGATACAGTAGAGTGCGAAGGGTATGTGCAGTTAAACTGGAATACGATTGTTGCCGCTACTTCTTACGATGTAATGCAATTGGTTGGAGATAGCATGCAAGTAATTGCCAATACAACGGATACTTCTTTCTTAGTAAAATCCTTAGACAAAAACCAAACGTATTGGTTTGGTGTAAGGGCAAAGAATGGTATTACGGCAGGCAGGCGTTCAATATCCATAAATACTACACCCGTTGGCGGCCCATGTACGCTACCTATCTTTAATAATGACCTGAAAATTGATTCTATTTTATCTCCTAATACTGCAAGAAATTTTTTCTCTACTGCAATAAATGCAACAGCGCCTGTTAGTGTGAGAATAAAAAATCTGGGAAGCACTGATGCAGTAGGACCATTCACAGTTTCTTATAATTGTGCCGGAGGTACGGCAACAGAAACAGTAAACGCTACAGTACCTGCAGGCAGTACCTATGATTATACTTTTACAACGCCTTATACATTTAATGCCGCGGGCTTTCATTATAATTTTCAGGCATGGGTAACGGATATTGCTGATTCTAATCATGCAAATGACACAGCCTATAAAGTGGTTAAGCTATTAGCAAATCCTGTAATAACAATGTTGCCTGTTTCGGAAAATTTTGAAACTGTTACTGCGGAAGATTATATGGCTAATGTTCTAGGATTGGATGGCGATGATGCTTTGGATCTTTCTGCTAATACTGCAAGAGGCAGAGCAAGGCCATTTATTAATTCGGGGTTTTCTATAAGCGGCAAAAATGCTATGACCTTAGACCAGACACCTTTTAATGTGGTATTGAATACGGATAGTCTTACCGTTAGTTATAATTTATCATCGTATGTAAATACACCTTTGCGGTATGATTTCTTCTATGCTAATCAGGGAGTGGTGTACGATTCTGCAGATGCGGTTTGGATAAGAGGAAGTGAAAATGATCCGTGGATAAGAGCCTATGATCTGTTTGCTAACCAAAATTCATTAGGAAATTATAAACATGCGCAGTTTAGTATCGATAATATTTTAAAAAGCGCTGTTCCGGCACAAACCGTATCTGCAACTTTCCAGGTAAGATTCGGAGAAGTAGGACAGGGTTCAGTTAATACTCCACAACCGGATAATAGCACCGATAATGGGTATACGTTCGATAGCTTAACGCTTGATCTTGCAACAAACGATGTTGCATTGGTAAAAATTCTTTCTCCTGATAGCTCCGGCTGCGGAACAACCGCGGCAACACCTGTTGTTGTACAAGTAAGAAATTATAATAATACTGCTTTGACAAACGTGCATGTTAATTACCAGGTTAATGGCGGAGCTGTTGTTAATGAGATAATTTCTATTCCGGCAGATACCGTGATTAATTATACTTTTTCCCAATTGGCAGATCTTTCAGCGTATACAGATTTTACTATCAATGCATGGGTATATTATGCTCCGGATACATATCATGACAACGATAGTGTTTTAAATTATACCATTCATAATAGTCCGGTCATTACAACATATCCATATATTGAAAGCTTCGAAAACAGCAATGGCTATTTTTATACAGGCGGTACAAATTCAGATTGGCAATGGGGCACGCCTCATAAAGCTATTATTGATAAAGCAGCTAACGGAAATAACTGCTGGGTAACCAACTTGTATGGTAATTATCAGGATGATCAGACATCTTATTTGTATTCTCCTTGTTTTGACCTAAGTAGTTTAGCACATCCAATGCTTTCATTTAGCCATATTTTTCAGACAGAAGACCTGTATGATTTTACCTGGGTCGAATACTCAACAGATGGGAAAACTTGGCAAAAATTAGGATCAGCAGGTGCTGGTATTAATTGGTACAATGATCCATCAGCAGAAGGTTGGACAGGTGCAGACACCATATGGCATGTAGCAAGTATCGGTATACCTACAAATGCCAGCACTGTAAAATTGCGTTTTGTTTTAAGTAGCGACCCTGCGGTTAATTATGCAGGCATTGGTATTGATGACATACACATATTTGACAGCGCTACAATTTATACGGGTATCGGTATAACAAACAATGCACAAAATGTAAGTGGAAATAACTGGATCGATTTCACCTCTGGTGGAAAAATGATCGCATCAATAAATCCTAATGGAATGAATTTAGGATTGACGAACGTGCAAGTGTATCCTTATACGGGTTCATCACGAAATATCAATGATCACTATTATCTGAACAGAAATATTGTTATTCAGTCATCCAATCAGCCAACAGGAAAAGTAAGCGTTCGTTTTTATTATACCGATGTTGAAGCAGACAGTTTGATCGATGCAACTGTTGGTTGCGCAGCTTGCACTCCCTCACCTGAAAGTGCTTACGAATTAGGTGTTACAAAATTTAATGGCAGTCTTACAAACGAAAACGGAACATTAAGTGATAATGTAGGTGGGTACTACTTATATATACCCCGTTCAAACGTGAGTATAGTTCCTTACAACAATGGCTACTACAGTGAGTTTAGTGTAAGCGGCTTTGGAGAATTCTGGATGGACAACCTTGGCTTTATTGACACCTTGCCGTCTGTTACATTTACCGCAGTTGAAAAAATGAATCAGTCTCAGTTAAAATGGACAACCCTTGATGATGCCGGCACTTATAAATATATTATAGAAAGAAGTAGCAATAATATAACATACGATTCAATTGGATATATATTCTCGAATAATTTAAGTTCCCCAAGCGAATATAATTTTACAGATGTAGCGCCGCTTGCCGACAGTAACTATTACCAACTTAAAATAGTAGCGTCAGATGGCTCTGTTACTTATTCCGCTTCGCGCTTATTAGTTTATAATGATTATGGTATTTGGGCAAATCCAAATCCGGTAAAAGATGGAATGATTTATATCTCCTCTTTAAGTGATGCCAGCAATGCAGTATTGATGGATGAATCGGGTAAACAGGTACAATCGTATAAATTGCAAGGGAAAAATAATGTTATCAATGTCAGCAATGTCCCTAAAGGAATGTATATGTTGAAAATATTTACAGAAAACTCTACGCAGACTAAAAAAATATTTGTAGAATAAAGTATTCTCTATCTTTAAAAAAAATTGCTATGCCATTAGAACCCTGGCGCACCGGCAAGGTGATAAAGATCGAACAACAAACGTATAATACCCGGCGCTTTTGGATACAAGTGCCCGAACTTACTTCGTTCGATTTTAAACCCGGACAATTTGTTACACTTGATCTGCCTATTCATGAAAAACCGAATAAACGCTGGCGCAGTTATTCTATTTCGAGCTGGCCGGATGGCACCAACGTTTTTGAATTATGCATCGTACTGTTAGAAGGCGGTTTAGGCACAACCTATTTGTTCAATGAAATTGTTGAAGGAAGTGAAATAACACTGCGCGGCCCGGTTGGCGTATTCACATTGACTGAAGAAAATTTACAAGCTGATATTTTTTTAATTGCAACAGGCACAGGCATTGCTCCTTTTCGAAGTATGGTAAATTATATCAAACTACATAATTTGCCGCATAAAAATATTCACCTCATTTTTGGTTGTCGTACACAAAAAGACCTGTTGTATTATGATGAATGTAAACAATTAGAAAAAGATTTGCCCCGCTTTCATTATCACCCTGTTTTATCAAGAGAAGAATGGGATGGGTATAAAGGATATGTACATGCTATTTATCATGAGCTTTGTCAGCCAAAGCAACCTGCTTATTTCTTTTTATGTGGATGGAAAGCCATGGTGGATGAAGCTAAGCAAAGAATACTTGAACTGGGTTATGATAAAAAAGCCATTCATTTAGAATTGTACGGGTAGGCATATTTTTTTATTGTCGGTAAAACCACACTGTACAAGAAGCCTCCGAACCCTTCGGAGACTGAAACTCAATATGGTATCTATCGGTGGCTACAAAAATTTCTCCGAAAAATAAGATTTATGGCTGCATCCTTCATTCAAAATTCATAAATCATCTTACAGCCGTTACCTTTGCGGAATATGCATTACGCTTCAGTAGAAAATATCAGTAAATCGTTCGGGATCAGAACGCTTTTTAAAGACATTACTTTCCATATTGAGGAAGGCGATAAGATCGCTTTGGTTGCCCGAAACGGCAGTGGCAAAAGCACTTTGCTTAAGATTGTCACAGGTTTAGATACGCCAGATACCGGTACAACATGGGTACATAAAGATATTAAAGTGGTGATGTTGCAGCAGGATAATGATTTTGATGGCAATAAAAGTATTTGGGATAATGTACTTCGTTTGGACAACCCGGTTGTAAAAGTGGTAAAAGAATACGAAGAGTTTCTAGAAAAAGGATTGGAAGATGATGTAGAAAAATTGGGCGAATTAATGGCGCGCCTGGATGATCTAAACGCCTGGAGTTTTGAAAGTGACCTGAAACAAATTTTAGGAAAACTAAACCTGCACCATTTAAGCGAACCGGTTAAAAATTTAAGTGGCGGACAAAAGAAAAGAGTTGCTTTGGCGCAGGCGCTGATAGAAGCCGACTTACATGCCGGCCGTTGTTTGTTAATATTGGATGAACCTACCAACCATTTAGATGTTGAAATGATCGAGTGGTTAGAAGATTATTTAGCTGCCGCAAGGGCAACACTATTATTGGTAACGCATGACCGTTATTTTTTAGATGCTGTTTGTAATGAGATCATAGAGATCGATGAAGAAAAAGTATTTGTGTACAAAGGCAATTATGATAATTTCTTAGAGCAAAAAAGTATGCGCTTGGATGTTCAGCAAAGTGAACTGCAAAAAGATAAAAATATTTTTAGAAAAGAATTGGAATGGATGCGCAAGCAACCAAAAGCAAGAACAACCAAAAGCAAAAGCAGGCAAGATGCTTTTGTAGAAGTGGAAGACAGGGTGAAATTACAAAAAGAGGTTGCTGAAGTTAGTCTGCAGGTGAAAATGACAAGACTTGGCGGGAAAATTTTGGAGCTGATAAAAGTGCACAAAAGTTACGGCGACCTTAAAATAATGAAAGGTTTTGATTATACTTTTAAACGTGGTGAACGAATTGGCGTAGTAGGAAAGAACGGAGTTGGTAAATCTACTTTTTTAAAGATAGCCTTACAACAGGAATTGCCTGATAGCGGAAAGATCAATCATGGCGATACCGTTGTGTTTGGAAACTTTAGTCAGGATGGCTTGATCTATAAAGAAGATATGCGTGCGATCGAGTACGTAAAAGATATGGCTGAATATTTTCCTTTGGCAGATGGCACTAAATTAAGTGCCAGCATGTTCATGGAAAAATTCGGATTCTCTGCAGAACAACAATTTACACCGTTAAGTAAATTAAGTGGTGGTGAAAAACGCCGCTTACATTTAATGAGCGTATTGTTTTTGAATCCTAATTTTTTGGTTTTGGATGAACCTACCAATGATCTGGATCTGCAAACATTGCGTACGCTGGAAGAGTTTTTAATGGAATATCCCGGTTGCATTCTGATCGTGAGCCATGACCGTTATTTTATGGATAGAATGGTAGATCATTTATTTGCATTTGAAGGTAATGGTGTTATCAGGGATTATCCCGGTAACTACACGCAATACCGCGAAGCTGTTGCCAATGGCAGCTTAACAGATGAGCGCCAGATAATGAAACAGGAAGAAGCCGTTGTTGAGAAACCGGTTGCAGTGTCTGTAACAACTACAACTTCAGGCGCAGCGCAGAAACTTTCTTTTAAAGAAAAAAGAGAATTGGAACTATTAGATAAAGAAATGCCTGAACTGCAAAAAGAAAAAGTATTGCTGGAAGAAAAAATGAGTACAGGCTCTTTAGGCTTTGCGGAATTGCAAAAAGCCGCTGACCGCACCAGCGATATTATTAAATTATTAGATGAAAAAGAAACAAGGTGGCTCGAGCTGAGTGAAAGACCACAATAATTTAAGATCCAAAAAAACAATAAAACAAATTCCAAAACGAGGATATTAAAAGAGCCGCTAAATTTAGCGGCTCTTTACTATATATCTAACTCTAAACTAACAAAACACTATGCTTTAACCGTATGGCCAACTCTAGCCCTTAATTCTTTAGCGGCATCTACCATTGCTTGTAAGGCGGTTTTGGTTTCCGGCCATCCTCTTGTTTTTAAACCGCAATCAGGATTCACCCATAATTGTTTTGCGGGTATTACTTCAAGTGCTTTATACATCAAACTAATTATTTCTTGTTTTGATGGAACCCGTGGCGAGTGGATATCGTATACGCCAGGTCCGATATCATTTGGATATTTGAATGCGGCAAAAATATCTAGCAGTTCCATTTGTGAACGGGATGTTTCGATAGTGATCACATCTGCATCCATGGCGGCAATACTTTCGATAATATCATTGAACTCAGAGTAACACATATGCGTATGAATTTGTGTTTCATCTGCAACACCTGTTGAAGAAACCTTAAACGCTTTTACGGCCCAGTCTAAATATTCCTTCCAGTTCTCTTTTCTTAAAGGTAAACCTTCGCGAATGGCAGGTTCATCTATCTGAATGATTTTGATACCTGCATTTTCCAGGTCTGTAACTTCATCACGGATCGCAAATGCAATTTGCATACATGTTTCGCTGCGGGGTTGATCATTGCGGACAAAGCTCCATTGCAAAATAGTAACGGGTCCGGTCAGCATTCCTTTTACAGGTGTTGTTGTTAATGATTGCGCATACTTTGTATAGTAAACAGTCATTGCTTCTTTACGTTCAACATCACCAACTATTACAGGAGGCTTAACACAACGACTGCCATAACTTTGTACCCAACCATTTTTTGTAAAGGCAAACCCTTCCAACTGCTCGCCGAAATATTCAACCATATCATTTCTTTCAAACTCGCCATGTACCAATACATCAATGCCCATTTCATCCTGCCAGGTAATTGATTCGGCTGTTTCTTTTTTTATTAGTGCATCATATTCTTCATTTGTCAGTTCGCCTTTTTTCCATTTTGCTCTCCATGATCTTACTTCTGTTGTTTGAGGAAAAGAACCAATAGTTGTTGTCGGGAATAGCGGAAGTCCTAATGCTTTTTGTTGTTTTTCTTTTCTAGTAGAAAAAACATTTTTTCGTTCAGCATCTGATCCTGTTACAGCTTTTGACCTGTCTTTTATTTTTTGTTTATGGATGATCGGAGAAACGGTACGACTGTGTGCCGCTTCTTTATTTTTCCATAATTTATCTAATACCTCTTCTGATGGATTTTCTTTTGATAATTCTGCCAATGTGACTACTTCTTCAATTTTCTGTTTGGCAAAAGCCATCCAGTTTTTTATTTCTACAGAAAGATCTTTTTCATTTGTTTCTAATTCAAGATCATAGGGCACGTGTAATAAGGAGCAAGATGGAGCGATCATTATTCTTTCAGTGCTACCTAATACTTTCACCGCCTTATTGATAAATTGTAGTGAGTGTGTGAAATCATTTTTCCAGATATTTCTACCATCAACAATTCCTAATGATAAATTAGTTTTTCTTTTTGCGAAATCTGCTGTCAGTATATCATCTAACTGTAACGGACAACGAACAAGATCAAGATGGATTGTATGCACCGTTAAGCTTAAGGCTGTTTTTAGATTTTGTCCGTAACATTCAAAGTAGCTGGCTAAAATGATATGCAGGTTTGGAAATGCCTTTTGGATCTTGCCGTAAGTATCTATAAATACTTGCTGTTCCGCTTCTGTAAGGTTCAATGCCAGGCATGGTTCATCAAATTGAATATAATGCGCATTGCTATCATCCAGCTTTTTCAATACCTCTAAATAAACCGGCAATAAATTTTTGATCAGTTCCAGTCTGTGAAATCCTTTTTCTTTTTCTTTTCCTAATAATAAAAAAGAAACCGGGCCTAATAAAACAGGTTTTGTATTGTATCCTTCCCGTTTAGCTTCGTTGAATTGATTGATCACTTTATTAGAAAAGAAACTGAATTTTTGATCGGCAGAAAATTCAGGAACGATATAATGGTAGTTCGTATCAAACCATTTCGTCATTTCCATTGCAGTCACATCATAGCCATCTTTTTGGTAGCCCCGCGCCATCGCAAATAGCAAATCGATTTCAGGAAGCTGTTTGTCTTGAGCGAGTGAATGATATCGCTCAGGAATAGCACCAACCATTAAAGAAGTGTCTAATACGTGATCATAAAAAGAGAAATCATTGCAAGGTATTAGATCGATACCCAGTTCTTTTTGTAGTTTCCAGTTTTTCAAACGGATAGTCTGTGCTACAAGCTGTAGTTCATTGGCAGAAATTTTTCCTGCCCAATACTGTTCATTGGCTTTTTTAAGCTCTCGTTGACTACCAATTCTTGGGTAGCCTAGGTTGTGGGTTATCATGTATTTTTGTTTTTATTTCTACACAATATTAAATTGTAAGATTTTTATTCTGGTACATAGTTTAATATTTGGTATTTTATTCTTTTTTAATGTATTTTTGCAGAATAATGGGCTACTGGCAAGGTATTTAGCAACCATTTATAGAAAAAAAATCTTTCATGATCGACGCTATAGATACCGACATATTGAGAATATTGCAGGAGAATGCAAATGCAACAACCAAGGAGATATCGCTAAAGCTTCATCTTACCACTACGCCCATCCATGAGCGCATCAAGCGTTTGGAGAAGGATGGCTACATAAAAAAATACGTGGCAATACTTGATAAAGAGAAATTGAACAAAGGGCTTACTGTATTCTGTAACATATCGCTGAAACAGCATACAAGCAAGATTGGCAATGAGTTTGTAGCAGAAATAGGGTTACTGGAAGAAGTGGTAGAGTGTTATAATATATCCGGGGATTATGATTTTTTATTAAAAGTATTGGTAGGGGATATGCCGGGATATCAACAATTCGTGATGAACAGGCT
>JABDBG010000031.1 GCA_013288745.1 Bacteroidota bacterium | reverse complement strand
TATTCAGGCGCCGCAGGGAGCACTACCATATTAGCAAGCATACAGATGATGGCTGCAGGTATTGCCGGCATTATCGGAAGTTTTATCGCAAGAGAACCCGCTCATTTTGAATGGAGCAATGTTAGCATGGCTTCTATTTATGCGGTGGCTTATCTAGTCACTTTCGGATCGATCATTGGCTATATTGCTTATATCTGGTTGCTGCAGGTTCGCCCGCCGGCTATTGTTGGAACCTATGCTTATGTAAATCCCGTTGTTGCTATGGGATTGGGATTACTTTTAAATAACGAAATGATCGGCGGCACACAGGTTGCCGCCTTGATAATTATTTTATCCGGTGTATTATTAGTAAATTTATCGAAGTATAAAAAAAGCGGTTAAATGAAAAATAATATCAACCTTGATATTGATCATTCAAATGCAAAGCGCATGGAATACTTTCTAAATAATGTTGAAGAACATTTGATAGAAATTCCATTCGACTGGCAAAGCTGGCATTTATCCGACCGTATTGAAGGAGGTTATAAATTCAGGTCTGCCAGCGATATACCGGTAACCATCACTGCGCTATTATGCGATTCTTATGAAGACGCATTGGCTATTGCAAAAGCAAATGCGTTACCGGTTCTGCCAACGGCAAAATGGAGCCTGAACGGAGATTTTTTATACGTTGTTGAATCATCAGACGAAGAAAAAGTAAGTGAGATCCTTAGCTTCTTTGCAGGAAAAGAATAAAAAAATGATCAGCAAAATTGCTGATCATTTTACAATACAATATACTGTACATTAATTTATGCCGCCGGTTTCTTAACCAGTTTAGAAGCGACAAAAGAAAACAGTCCTAATACCAAACCTGATATTACTCCTATTATCGGGCCTACTACCAACATCATTCTTCTTGGATGTTCGTGCATTGGCATTTTGGCCATGTTTGCAGCTTCCATCGGATGACCTGCCATGTATGTTTTAAATAGCAATACATGTGCCGCCGTTATCCAAATGCAATTTACAAGACTTACCAAAAAACCGGTTAAAAAATAATCAGCTGAACAATTTTTTGCAATGATGTAAGCGCAAATAATAAAGATCGCTAACCAGCAAAATGGTTCAACATGTTGCGGAATAAAATAAACGGTAGCAAAAGCCATTGCCAAACCAAAGAGCGATAATTTAAAAATTAAACTCCAGTTCATAGTATGTGGTTTTAGTGATTACGTTTTTTCAAGCTACGCCGCTGAGAGGCGCTTCGTTAATCGTTATTCAGTAGATATTGGATACACTAAAATACGAAAATTAATTTTTAATCATTACCTTCAAACTTACACGGTATCGATACCTGATAGTAACAACGCAACTTGTGGTCTTACAGTTGCCCGCAAAGGAACATTTCCTAACTAACAATAATGTATCATGACATCATCTCTAACTAAAAACAGAATTGAATCCATTGATCTATTAAAGGGCTTAGTAATGGTGATCATGGCGCTCGATCATGTACGAGATTATACACACGCGCCTTCTTTTTTATACAACCCCACTGATCCTGCACATACATCATGGCCAATATTTTTTACAAGATGGATAACAGATTTCTGTGCGCCTACTTTTAGTTTTTTGGCAGGGTTATCTGCTTTTTTAGTGAGCAAAAGAAAAACAACCGGCGAGCTATCCGCATTTTTATTCAAACGCGGACTTTGGCTCATCTTTATTGAATTAACCGTAGTGAACTTTGCCTGGTTCTTTGATGTTCATTTCAGAACGCCCGGCCTAATTACGATCTGGTCCTTAGGCGCAAGCATGATCGTGCTGTCTGCGCTGGTGCATCTTCCTATAAAAGCCATATTGGTTTTTAGCTCCCTGCTTATTTTCGGACATAATCTTTTAGACAATGTTCATTTTCGGGGAAGCATTACATGGGCCGCTTTACATGATGGCGGAGAATTTCCGTTCGACAATAATTATTATCATTTCGAAATATGGTATCCTATTGTTCCATGGATCGCTGTGATGGCACTTGGTTATTGCTTCGGGCCCTTGTACGATAAAACGTACGATGGCGCCAAAAGAAGAAAGACGATCAATATCGCCGGCGCTTCAGCCATCGCTTTGTTCATCATACTTTCTGCCATTAATAAATACGGCGATAAATTCGGGTGGAAATATTATCCTACCACATCGCAAACTTTAATGTCGGTATTTAATCCTTTAAAATATCCGCCATCTTTATTGTACCTGCTGATGACGATGGGGCCTGCATTGATCTTCCTCGCCAATGCAGAAAATTTAAAAGGTAAAGTGGTTGACTTTTTTAGCACATTCGGCAAAGTGCCTTTTTTCTATTACATCATTCATATTTATGTTGTACATGCGATTGCCATGTTATTGGCACAGTTGACAGGTTTTGGCTGGCGTTCCATGATAATATTTGGTGGCTGGGTTGGCGACATGCCTGCACTAAAAGGATATGGTTTTAGATTATGGGTGGTGTACGCCATATGGATATTTGTTATAGCACTCCTCTATCCTGTCTGCAAAAAATTTGCAGACTATAAATTAAACTATAAAGAAAAATGGTGGCTCAGTTATCTGTAATAGATTTATTGAGTTATGGTTTATCGCGACCAATAAATCTTTTCTTACCTAATAAAAATTGAATGGCATTGTCAACATTTCTGTCGATGCTTTCTTCCGTTTTTAAAAAACTGATATAGCGCACTATTTCTTTTTGTAAAGATGGCCGTAATGAATCATGCTGTATCACCTACTTTCGTGTTAGAACCTTTCCGCATTGGTGTATTTAGATAGAGCCGCCATTCGCCACGAAACTTTACCAATGTTTGGATAAAAAGATGTTTATTGATCGTTCCTTTGATTGGAATAGGGCCCTTGGTTTTATTGGCTTGCTTACATATATTTTCCAACACTGAAACGGGCAGCAGTACGTAAGGGTTGATATCAATGATCTCAATTAATGTAGAGAAAGTAAAAGTATCGGGTGCCTTCATATTATAAATGTACGGCAAGAGTTTTAACCGATTATTCAAAAAAAGAAACACATCAGGAAGATGCAATGTTTCTGTTAAATATTGAGTGATGTTTACACTTTAGCCAAATTATTTTTTAAAAAATAACCCCTTCGCTTTTAGAGCAGCTTTAAGTTTAGGTATAGTACTTGGCCCCATACCATGTAATTGCAGGATAGTTGCTTCACTATATTTTGAAAGCTGTTCTAATGTGGTAATATTTTTATTCTCTAGTGCCCGCCTGGCAGGTGCTACCAATAAAGACAGAAAACCGTTTTCCGGTTTTCTATTTTGTTCACAATCAGGACAAGTCGGACAATCACTGCTCTTAAAATATTGATGCCCATTTGCACAGATCCGAATATTTTTTTTAGATACTGCCATGTAGCAAATATAAAAATAAATGCCATTTACTACCTATAGAAATGGAACAAAAACCGGTGAATTTTTTTTTAATAGAAGAACTGTTCCGATATAATTTGCCCATCCTTCACTTCATACAACATTATCTGATCCATTTTTATTCTTCCAAAACCTTGTACTGTAATGTCAACGTTGCGTCCTACAGAAAAATAATTACCTCCTACAACAGGCTGTGTGGTGTGTGCCCCATGAAATGCTTCGATTTTTTTTACAAAGTCTTCACCTTTTTTTCTAACAGCGGCTTTCCCTTCTGCATATCCCATGTATGGTGAATTTACAGGATCGATACTTTTTACATTATCTGCAAAAAATTCCTCCTGAATGTCAAACCATTTTTCTTGTTGGGCAAGCTCATTAAATCTTGCTGCAACTTGCTGTGTTGTCAGCGCTTTTTTCGTTTCACTCATCATATGATGTTGGTTTATTTAGTTAATAATTAACCATCTTATTCGGGCATACCTTTATGTTCAGTAATTAATTTGAATAAGCTTTTGGTTACATGCCCCGTCCAGCCTGTTACACAATCATTGAAACACTCTATTGCGGGCACTAATCCGATATGGGTAAAATCAATAGTAGTTAGATTATTAGTGGTTGATACTTCCCATTGGATCTTGGTTCCATTCCATTCTTTTTTATTCTGCAGCCAGTGCAGGTAGCAATCGATCACTTCCCAAACTATTTTTTTATTGGGAATAACTTCAACAATTTTAAAGGTTACAAATGTTTCACCGAAGCGGACAATAAAAATATCGTTCAGCTTTTCAGCACGTCCTTCAAATTTTTTTGCCCACCATTCAGATACATGACTGATACTTTCCAATGCTTCTTTAGCAGTAGCATTTACTACGATGCTAAGATGAAAATTTTCTTTTTTCATTTGATTGATTTTTGTTGTAATAAAATTTCCAGTTTTTTAAATTTACTGAGCCAGAATTTATCAAAGAAATTGATCCACTCCTGCAATTCATTAAAACCATCCTGCTTAAGCATGCAATGCCTTTCCCTGCCAATATCCTGGATAGTTATAAAACCGGCAACGTTCAATATTTTTATATGCTTCGATACTGCAGGCCTGCTCATATCAAAATTTTCTGCCAATGAATTTATCGTTAAGCTTTTCTTCGATAACAAGTAAAGCATTTCCCTTCTGCTGGGATCGGCAATTACCTGGAATGCATCAAGCGTTTGTTGTGCCATGCGTTGCTGTGTTTAAGAGTGAATGAAATCTTTTCCCAATTTTTATCCAGCCGATATTCATAAAGAAATATGCCATAAAATTTTTGGCTCCTTTAAAACCTGTCTGTTTCAGTTGTAATTCTGTTCCATTGTTTGTTGGAATTAGTGTCCATGTGATAACCGTGTCAAGATTGATCTTTTCTCCGTGTCCGCCTTTCCAGGAATACGATAACTTTTTCAGTGGAACAATTTCCAATACTTTACAATATATCTTTCCATCAAACCCTAATTTTATAATAGGTTTTGTGTTGAATTGAAATTCATAACCAACTTCCGGTCTAAAATTATTCTCCATTAACCATTCGGCTATCAATTCAGATCTTGTTAAATACTCCCAAACATCTTCTGGTGTGTTAGGGAAGAAAAAACGATGTTGAATATTTCTTTCCATGATCAAGAATTTTATTTGATTAAAAGGCTGTTAATGATACCAACTTGCTTAACCCAGCCATTATCCATAGCAGTATAAATATTAAAGTTTTCAATTTCTTTAAACCCACTGTGTACCAATTGGAGTTCAGTACCATTATCTTTTGGAACAAATGTCCATTCAACAATAGAATCCAGACTAATCTTACCCTCGCCCGGACCCGCTTTCCATGAATACGTTAATTTTCTAAAAGGAACGATCTCTAATATTTTACAATAAGCGATCCCATCCAAATCTAAACTTGGCATTGGCTTGACTACAAATCGAAAATCATAGCCAAGTATCAGCTGAAAGTCATTTGGCATTAGCCACTGTTCTATCAGTTCGGCTTTGGTTAAATATTCCCAAACAACTTCAGGTGGATTGGGAAAGAAAAATTGGTGTTTGATCGTCTTTTGCATAATATGTAACTTTTAAGTTACTCAAATGTATATGTAACTTTTGAATTACGCAAATTAATTTTCAAGAAAGTGAAATCGTGGTGGAATTTAATGAGCGGGTAGCAGCTCCCTCACATGCACATCCAATCCTTTACTTATTCTATATAAAGTGATATAAGATAAATTGACCTGTCCGGATTCAATTTTAGACATACTTGATTTTTCGAAATTGCAGTTGATAGCGAGCTGGCTCTGTGTCATGTCTTTACTAAGACGAATCACACGAATCCTGGTACCCAATTCCTTCAGTAATAAAAGAGATTCGCTCATAGTCTGTCAGTTTTCCCCGCCCTTCATGTCAAAAGGTAGTGTTAATTGAATAGGATATTAAACAATTAACATAGTTAGGTACACAAATGTAAATACAGCCAACTAAATAAGGGTTGACTTATACCCCTATTTAGTTGTCTAACAGCCCTATACGAATAAGTAGGGCTAACGACAACAATAAAAAAATATTGTTTTTAATAATTTTACGGCTGAAGAACGAAGCATCTACTTCTCAACCGGCAGAATAATTGCTAAGCGATAAGATTCTTCGCTTACGCTCAGAATGACAAAAACATTTACGGATTCATTCTATTAAAATACTCAGTGATCGCTTCTGTATTTGCATTGGCCCTTGCCTCACTTGTTCCAAATGTAAGTTCTGTTTTTCCTTCTTTCATTTGTTGAAATACCGATTCAACAAAATCACTTACTGATGGATGTCCGTCATGTATGCCCGGTCCGCCAAGATCTGTGTTCAATGCCGGTGGTATCATTTCAATTACTTCAATCTTCGTGTCTTTCAACATATGACGCAAAGAAAGCGTGAATGAACGCATAAACGCTTTTGTTGCGCAATACACAGGAACTTTCGATAATGGAATAAATGCTAAACCTGATGTAACGTTTATAATAGTTGTCAGCGATTTTAATTTAGCAAACAGCGCTGACAAATGCAGCGGCGCTAAAACATTGGTTGTAATTTCTTCATTTGCTTTTTGATAAAAATTGCTATCAGTAATATTCATCCAATTTTGGATACCTGCATTATTCACCAACACATTCAGATCCGGATGATTGGCTGATACCCAGTCATACAATGCCACGCATTCCGCTTCAACAGACAGGTCACAAACTTTTGTAATTACTGAAGGAAATTTAGCAGCTACTTCTTTTAAAACAGCTTCTCTCCTGCCACAAATAATTACGGTATTATTTTCTTTGATAAATCTTTCAGTTAATCCTAAGCCAATACCACTTGCTCCGCCTGTTATCAGGATTTTATTGTTTGATAAATTCATTTTTAATTTCTTTATAGTTTGAGCTATAAAATTACATTAAAATAAAAAACTGTAGCAACTAATCCTTCTAAGATTTGCGACAGCAAGCACCCACTCTACCAGTTCCTGAGGAAGCGCCTCTTTGGCTGCGGTGCAAGCGAAGCGCAGCAGACAAAATTATGCGAAGCATATTTTGGCAGTGGCCAAAGTAGCGCTGGAGCAGGAACGCAGCCCGGCGGCTATGAGCGATCAAAAGGCTACAACCAAAATAAACGTATGGTGGAATATTTTTTTGTCATGCTGAGGAACGAAGCATCCAATTCTTAACTAGTAGAATGATTAGATTCTTCGCTTACGCTATGAATGACAAGAATAGTCTTTATTTCGTTTTTAATTTCACAAACAGCACTAACCCGAAAGCCATCAATAATGCGCCAATACCAAAAACAGCACCATGACTATATGTATAAATAGCAGCAGCACCCAGCGGAACGATTACACGATACAAAGCCTGCAGACTTTGATTGGTTCCCTGCAACAAACCTTGTTTGCTGTCTTCAACAGACAAAGAGAGTCTCGCATTATAGGAAGGATCGAATAAACCTTCGCCCAGTACAATGCAGGCAACAGCGCCTATAATAAAAAATATAGATTGATAGTAAGCACTTGCAAACAAGAGGCTAAGTCCTGCAATGAGTCCGAACAAGCCAATGATGCCAACCGATCTTTCATTTGATATTTTAAGCAGCCATGGTAGTAAGATCACACGGGATAGAATATCACAGATCCCGATCCCTACAAACATGGCACCTATAAATTTGGGTCCCCATTTAAATACATCTTTCAAAAAGATACTGGCGTTGAATTGCCAGATACCAAGACCAACATAAAAGAAGGCGCCCATAATGATCAAGGCCCGCGCTTCTTTCCACGAAAAAACTTCGTTGAAATGAGAAAAGGTATTAAGGCTCTTCATTGTTAAATGCGTAGTGCGCTTTTCTACCGGAAGAGATTCGGGTACAAGCAATGCGATAAGGAACATTGTTACCAATGTAATACCCGCTGTAACAAAGAAAGGCAAAGTAATAGAAATAGACCCCAACACACCTCCAATTGCAGGCCCGATCATAAACCCAAGGCCGATAGCACCGCCGAGGTAGCCAAACCATTTACCTCTTTCATGTGGTTCTGTGCTGTCTGTTATATAGGCAAACAATGCACTTTGATTTCCTGCTGTGAGCCCATCAATGATTCTTCCGAGAAAGAGTATCCAGAGTGCGCCACCGATACCTAGCAACAGATATCCGATAACTGAACCGAGTAAGCTGATCAGTAGAATTGGTTTGCGGCCATATCGGTCACTGAGTGCGCCAAAAACCGGCGCAGCCAAAAATGTGCAGACAGCAAACACTGATACCAATGCACTCATAACGGCTGCTACTTGTACATCAGGAATATATTTGCCTAAAAGAAATGGGAAGAGCGGAAACACGATTGTCATGCCGATAGCATTCAGTACGGTGATCCCTACAATGATCCAGAGACTTGTTTTTTTATTTTTTAAATTCATTTATGTTTTTAGTTAGTGATTATTAATTGTTGTGTAGTAAATAAATTAGGGAGTTAATCCCTTTAATACAATTTCTAAAGTTTGATACATTACCTGGTTGTTAAATTTGAAATTCTTGCCGAAGGCAGTTTTGTTTTCCTGATGAAAACGAATCAATGCATACAGCGGCCCATAAGCCAAACTCCAAAAAACGAAAAAAGATTTAATAGGAATTAATTGTTTGTTTGCGACAGCATTTTTTAAATGCTTACCTAATATATCTTTTATATGGTTGTTGCTATTTTCAAAAATATTTTCAGCATAGGGTGAATTCCAAAGCATTTCAATTAGCCTGGCTGAAAGATCATTTTGTAAAGAAAATTTCGCCCTGTTTTCCCATTGCAGTTTTAGCCCGTCAGCAAAAGACAGGTCGGAAGAAAAGTTTTTTAATGTGGCAGTAAACATTCTGTTGCTTTCTTCCACTCCTATTTTCGATATCAGATCTTCTTTGTGTTGGTAATAGATGTAAAGCGTTGCAACTGAAATATTGCAAACCTTTGCCAGCTTTTGCATACTGAAACCATCAAAGCCTGTTTCTACAAGCATTTTTATGGCTTGTTCTTTTACTAATTCAGTTTTTATATCGTCTCTTTTTCGCATCTTTTTTAAATTGATACTGCAAATATAAGTAAATGATCGTTCATTTATTAAATAATTATAAAAATAAATACGGCACTATACTTTACTGCATACCTTTCTCCGAAGACGTTTCAGAAAACAAATTATTTTAAAATGGGGAATTTAGTTTAACAGTAATTATCGCCAGTTAGGAAACTGGCTGCATCGTAGACACAAGTCATCCTTCGGAAGACTTGCGCCAGTTGAGGAATATATACTAAAAGGGCAAACTAACGTCATCAGAAATCTCATCAGGCATCCATGGAAATTTATTAGTGTTTGTAATAAAGTTTTCAGAAGCATGAGACAATTCACCCCAAAATTCAGGTGGCGTATCTTCATCTAAGACCGAACGAAAAGGATTATTTCCGTCTATCCGGAAATATTCAGAATTCTGAGGTTTTTCAAGATAAACGGAAATAATCTCGATAAGCTTACCCCTCGCTAAATTATCTTGTTGAATCAAGTTTAGCTCTGTGTTAATTTGTAAAATAATTTTTTCGAACTCCTCTTTTATTATTTTGTAATTTTTTGCTATAGTACTATTACTAAGCGTAAAGGCTATAGTTTTAATTATTTTAACCTCATCAATATTTTCAGTAAATGGAGATGGATTGTTTTCAGTGACAGTTATTATATATTTTAAAAGTTCTGGATACCCGTTTAATATTCCATAAGTTTTAAGATTATATGTATTAAATTTTACAAAAGAACTAATTCTAGATCCTATTGTAAAAGGGCTTTTGAAACGAAGCGTCACCTGAATCCATTCTTCTTTTTTACCCTGATAGAAACTCAATGAACAATATTCAGATTGCAATGTCATCATTTCTTTATACCAAAGATCTTCAGTGTTTGTAGGAACTCTATCAGAACAAGAGATAAAATCAACCAATTTTTTTTCTAAATCAGAAAGAGTATGAACTGAATTTTGCTTAATCAATTCTACATCGCCTTTTTTTATAGGTCGAAAATGTGCAACTGAATTTCTCACGTTTCCAATTTCATCAAGTTTATTCTTTATAATTTCCTTTGAACCAGGAAAACAAGACTTAAACAATTTCCAATATTTTTCGGATGTAATAATTCTTATTAATTCTCCACTAGTTAAATGTACCAAAGGAGTACTAATGCTATATCCCAAATATGCATAATTTTTATCTTGAGCAATTCTCCTTTTTGCTATTGCACTAATTGTTGAATTCTCTTCATCATCACTCGTAATTGATAAATCTTTCCATTTATCTTGAAATTCATTTTTTAAAGTTATATATACAAAAGCCCTTAATGCATTTTCTACTCTAAACAGAATATTTAAGACTTCGAAATATTCTATTCTTAACCATTCTCCAGGTAAATCGTATTTATTTTCTTCAATATTTTTTGCGGTTTGCCAATTCATATTTTGATATTACATAATTTATATAGCGAAATTTCTTTTATTTATCGGTTCGTTAATGCCAGATATAGTCAGTGCAATTACTAATCGTTTAAGATACTACTGTTTATTTTAACTCACAGGGCCACCCTCCGATTCATTTTCAAAAAATGTATGATTAATTACAAAAACCTGATTAAATCTTTCAAGATATTCTCTATAATCTTCTTTATTATGTCTAACAACGATAGCCGCAATTCGCATATCTCCTAAAGCATCAAAAATAATATTTTTTGTTTCAGTTGAAAGTTTATTAAAAGCATCAAACTCTAGCGCCAGTTCATCAAGATACTCTCGTCCAAATCGCATCTCATAAAAAGTGTTATCAGCTTTTACTAATATTGTTCTGAATCTTAAAAACCTATTCGTATTTGATGAATTATTATCCAAATCTATAATTTGGGTAATTTCTAAAATTTTATTAATAAATGTATCCCAACTTATAACTCCATTCAATATCGAGCTATAATCCGATAATTTTAAACTTCTTAAAAAATCGACTAAGCGTCTGAATCTTACTACTCCCCTGGCTACCTCTCTTTCGTTTGTATTTCCAATACTAGTAAGAATAGCTGTTTTTAAATCTTCGAATTGGTTAGAAAGGATATCGATACGTTTAAATTCAAGTTGTTTATTTTTGCTCTCATTCAATAACCTTTGAAAAAGACCCGTCCACTGTTTTTTTAATGTTAATTCTATATCTTCAAATTTGCCAAAGGTATTTATACTATTTCCTCGAGTTCTGTGTCTTAAAAAATTAATAAATTCAAAAATAAATTCAGCCGTTTCAGGCTTTTCAATAGAAGGAAATTCTATTTCCTTCAGAATAGATTTAGATTTATTTTTTTCATAAAGCTCATGATCATTCCAAAGTCGATTATCAATAAATGTAAATATTGGAATTCCAATTTCCACAGACTTTAATACTTCTAATTGCGTAACAGATATATTTTCTTTTTTCTTCAAATGATCAACACTTGTTGATTTTTCTATCAAAGCATCGAAATCTACTTTTGATATTGCTTCGGGTATAGCTTTACCGCCAAACCTTGAACCTACAATTAAAATAACCAAATCACATGTGGCAATTTCTTCAATACAGGAAGTATGAGTATGAATTCTTGGATCATATAAGACATCATTATAGTCACTCATAATAGGCTCATAGCCCATAGAATTAATAAAAGTTCTTAATTGTCCTCGAATTGGAGCTAAATCAAAACAAGTTGATGATACGAAAATTCTTAAAGATGCCATAGTTACGTATTAAATTATAGAGAATCAAATATACGAATAAATAATGCCTGATAAAGGTATACAGCACAAGAGTGCGACGCAACGATGCTGACCAAAGCTCAACTGCTGATAACAAAAAAATCACCAGTTCATAAATACCATACCAACACCGCAAACAACAAGCGTTAAGCCCCCTAACGCATGCACATAGCGTTCTATTTTTTCTGTTTTTACAAATGCTATTCCTAAGTAACCGAGTGTTACCATTACCAGCATGGTGAGTAAGGTGGCTGCCGTGTACACGATGATCAATAACCACAAACCCCATAAGGAATGTGCAATGGCGGGTGAACACATTAAACCTACCATTGGTTCGCATGGGCCCGTGAGAAAGATGATGAACATTACCCAGGGTGTAACTTTATGCCTGTCTTGCATGGCTACTGCCTGGCCGTGCTGGTGCTCGTACACATACATTTCTCCGTCGGCATACATATCAAAATGTTTGTGCGGTTTATTTTTATAGGCGCGCCACAATCCCCAGCAACCATAACAAATACCAAACAACAACATGAACCATCCTGCAACACCACCGCGTACAACCTGCAGCCACCCTACTTTTGAGAGCGACCACCCAATGGCTGCTGCGGCTAATCCTAATAATACGGAACCCCAAACATGTCCGCAGGCGCAGAGTGCCGTCCACAATAAAGTTCTTCTGTAGGTCCACCCTCTTGATTTTGATAAGGCAATAAATGGCAGGTAATGATCCGGGCCGGAGCCTGTATGCACACAGGCGATCGTTACTGCACCGATAATTAAAAATAACATATCAGACTGCATGCGCTTCGGTTTTATGTGTGCTCACTTGCGGTAAAATAGCTGCGATGTTTTTTAAACAGTTGTGTAGCTGCTCTCCTTTTTGTCCGAGTATGCGAATGATCAATCCCTTAATTGGTGCGGCCGTTATGCCGAAGATGATATCGTTTTGTTGTGTTAATTGTTCGGTGATGGTTTGCAACAATGTTTCGCAATCAGCTGTTTCGTGTAAATAAATTAAACTGGCCTGGTGTGTAAACCCTTCTAACTGTCCGATGGCGTTTATATTTATTGTTGCAGGCTGCATCAATAAATTTTCTTTAATGATGAGTTTGTTGTTGAGGTAAACCTGTGTAAGGTTATGGTACTTTGAAAATAGAAATGCTTCACCACTTAATTTTCTGCCGCAGGTTAATATCTCTCCAAAAATAAGACTGCAATTATCTGACAAGAATATTTTATTCGTCGCCGAAAAAATAGCGGCTTCATGCGGCACGGATGGGTGCGGTAAAAATAAAAATGTTGATCCTTCTGCTTGATGCACTTCTAAATTTTGCGATGCACCAGCTTTCATATTAAACAAACGCTGGTAAGATTGTGTTTGCAGTTCCAGCGCACAACCGGGCGCCAGCATAATTTTTTGCTGGTAAGCATCTCCATCCAATATTCCCGGCGATGAACTCATGAGCATCAGGCGTAAGGTTTTGTCCTTTTTATCTTCTGTTATATTCGCCACTTTAAATGGCGTTGTACAATACGATGTTTTTAAAAACGTACTATTGCCGCGCAAAGCTGTTTCGATATGTAGCGTTGCTATCATCGGTTCAGTTCTGGTTCGGCTGCGTTCTCTTCTATCAATGCATATTTTTTTATCCAGCCTATTACTGCATCCAATCCCTGCAAGCTCATTAGGTTGGTAAAAATAAACGGACTGCCATTGCGCATTTTGCAGGCATCGCGTTCCATTATTTTTAAGTCGGCATTTACATAAGGTGCCAGGTCTATTTTATTAATGATCAGCAGATCGCTTCTTGTAATACCGGGGCCGCCCTTGCGTGGTATCTTATCGCCTTCGGCTACATCAATTACAAAGATGGTTACATCTGCCAAGTCAGGACTGAATGTTGCCGATAAATTATCGCCGCCGCTTTCGATAAAAATTATTTCTACATCGGGAAAGCGTGTGGCCATTTCTTCCACGGCTTCTAAATTCATGCTCGCATCTTCGCGTATAGCTGTATGCGGACAACCGCCTGTCTCCACACCAATAATGCGCTCTTTTGGCAAAAGGCTATTCATGGTCAAGTACTCTGCATCTTCTTTTGTGTAGATATCGTTTGTTATTACGGCGATGCTGTACTCCTTTGCGAGCCTTCTGCTTAAGCGTTCGATGAGGGCTGTTTTGCCGGAGCCTACCGGGCCGGCTACTCCTATTTTTATGTAGGTTCTTTCTGTGCTCATGGTTTATGAATTAATGTTCAATGCTCAATTTTCAACTATCAATGTTCAATTTAAAGCGCTGCAATTATTCGATGTTCATTAATTGAGTATTGAACATTGAGCATTGAAAATTGAACATTTATTTATACACTATAATTTCTAAGACATATACAAACGCGAATACAGCTGCTCATGTTGCATACATCGAATATCAAACCCCGTACAACATAACCCAATCAACTCTTTATCAGGCTCCATAGAATTTACAACCAACTGCTCTATCAATGGTTGTAAAGAAAATAGTATCTCTTGCCCATCTTGTTGTCCTAGTGGAATTAATTTCACGCTGTTGGTTACAAAGCCTGCGGCGGCGTTATAAAAGAATCCTGCCAATGCTTCTTTTTTAGAAATATTGAGTGCCTGTGCATACAAACCAAACACGATACAATAATGCCCCATAGCATTTTGTTTGTTTACTGCTGCGCGATATTGATCAGGGATATTACTTTTACAAACCGGTTGAAATATTTTCATTAAACGCATGCCGAGCTTTTGGCTTGCCTGTCGCATTTCGCGTGGTAGTTTTACTGCGGTGCATTCATCGTCTAATGCAATGATCTGTTCAAAATCATTATTGAGCGCTGCATCGTATGCTAAAGAAACAAATGCGGCATCTGTGTATTGTAAATTTTGTGCGAGCATTTCTGTCACGAAATTCTTTGCTGTTGTGGTATCTTTTACTATGCCTTGCTGTACATAAGTTTCCAAACCTGCAGAATGCGCATAGCCGCCAATCGGTAGCGTTGGGTCTGAGAGCTGCAATAAACTTAGCAGGGCTGTACTCATTCAGGGCTTGTTGTTAGTTTCATTATTTTAGAAAATAAAGTATCGCTGCTATGGCCATGTGGAGCAACGGTTGTTTTTAGCGGACTGATCAGTTTTCTTTTTCCTTTTTGTACATCGTAGCCGCCGGCGCTTAATAATTTAAATAGCGGTTCATCGTACGCCACCAACACTTCCTGATCCTGAAAAAATAAGGGCAAATGTTTATTGCCAATTTCATAACAGATAGAAGCCATGCTAAACATTGTTTTTGGTAAGATGATGATAGCTTCGCATTCGATAATTTCTACAGCTATAATAGTGTGTTCATCTTCAAACAAAATATCACCTTGCGTTAGTTGCTGATTTTCTTTCAGGAATTTCATCACAACCTCTTTACCCGACAATGTTTTTTTATGTAAGATGCGTTTATTCGTTTCGTACCATTCCAATGGCAGCCAGTCAATTTTTTTGGTTGTCTGCAATTGTTTTAGGTTGCCTAATTTTTGTTGTACGATCATATCAATTAAAATAAAAAATAACGTTGTGCCAATGGCAATTCTTTCATTGGTTCGCAGGTGATCACTGTGCCATCCACCTTCACTTCGTAATTTTCGGGATTCACATCTATTTGCGGTGTGGCATCATTGTGTATCAGATCTTTTTTAGAAATGTTGCGGCAATTTCTTACCGGCAATACCATTTTCTGCAACTCATATTTTTGCACTACGTTTTTATCCAATGATAATTTTGATACGAATGTGGCGCATGTTTTATGTAATGCTTTTCCGTAGGCGCCAAACATGTGGCGATACATTACAGGCTGTGGTGTTGGTATTGATGCATTGGGATCGCCCATCCTGCTGGCGATGATCATGCCGCCTTTGATAATTATTTCGGGCTTGGCGCCGAACATCGATGGCTTCCATAAAACAAGGTCGGCCATTTTGCCCGGTTCAATTGAACCTACGTATTCCGAAATGCCATGTGTTATCGCCGGGTTGATCGTATATTTTGCAATGAATCTTTTTACGCGAAAATTATCATTGCCTGTTCCTTCGTCTTGTTGTAATTGTCCGCGTTGCACTTTCATTTTATGTGCAGTCTGCCAGGTTCTTGTGATCACTTCACCAATTCTTCCCATCGCTTGTGAATCGGAACTCATCATGCTGAACACGCCCATATCATGCAAAATATCTTCCGCCGCAATTGTTTCCGGACGAATACGGCTATCTGCAAAGCTCACATCTTCAGGAACTGATTTATCTAAGTGATGACAAACCATCAGCATATCTAAATGTTCATCGATCGTGTTAACTGTATAAGGCCTTGTTGGATTTGTTGAAGAAGGCAATACATTCGGATACATTGCTGCTTTGATAATGTCCGGTGCATGTCCGCCACCTGCGCCTTCTGTATGAAAAGTGTGTATCACTCTTCCATTGATGGCGTTGATGGTATCTTCTAAAAATCCACCTTCATTTAATGTATCGGTGTGTATCGCAATTTGTATATCATGTTTATCCGCCATTTGCAAAGAAGCGTCAATTACTGAAGCCGTGCTTCCCCAATCTTCATGAATTTTTAATCCTAATGCGCCTGCTTCAATTTGTTCTTCCAAAGCAGCAAGGCCCGAAGAATTCCCTTTACCAAAAAAACCAAGGTTCATTGGAAATGCTTCTGCAGATTCTAACATCTTTTGAATATTCCAGGCACCGGGTGTAACCGTAGTTGCATTGGTTCCATCAGCAGGACCGGTACCACCACCGATCATTGTTGTAACACCACTGAATAATGCATGATCAATTTGCTGCGGACAAATAAAATGTATATGCGTATCAATACCGCCTGCAGTAGCGATCAAACCTGCTCCGCCATGTACTTCAGTTGATGCACCGATGATCATGTTTGGTGAAATACCATCCATCGTATCAGGATTACCAGCTTTACCAATGGCAACGATCTTTCCGTCTTTGATTCCGATATCCGCTTTTACAATTCCCCAGTGATCGATGATCATTACACTCGTGATCACAAAATCAAGCACGCCTTCTTTGCGTGTGGCCGTTGCCGATTGTGCCATACCATCACGGATCGTTTTGCCGCCACCGAATTTTGCCTCATCTCCATAAACGGTATAATCTTTTTCTATCTCAATCAATAATTCGGTATCGCCCAAACGCACTTTATCGCCCGTTGTAGGACCGTACATGTTGGCATACTTTATTCTGTTGATATGCAAACTCATGCTTTTTTATTTTTAAAGTGAAGCGAATTCATTTTTTTAACGGCTTGTATTTTATGTGCTTCAGTGATCGCACCATCCACTAAATTATTAAAGCCGTATATTTTTTTATCGCCGCCTAATGAAACGAGCTCCACTTCTTTCTCTTCTCCCGGTTCAAAACGAACAGCAGTTCCTGCGGCAATATTCAATCGCATTCCAAATGCTAATTCACGATCGAGTTCCATTTGTTTATTTACTTCAAAAAAATGAAAATGCGAACCAACCTGCACAGGACGATCTCCTGTGTTTACAACAGTCAGCTTTACAGTTGGCCGACCAACATTGCATTCGATATCGCCTTTGGCTAGGATGTATTCTCCTGGGATCATAAGTTCTATAATTTATAATGCTCTAAATAATTGAGTATTGAACATTGATCATTGAAAATTGAACATTAAAAAAATGAGCAATGCTCAATGTTCAACTATCAATGCTCAACGAATAGGATCATGCACCGTCACCAGCTTCGTGCCATCAGGAAAAGTTGCTTCGATCTGAATATCATGTATCATTTCTGCAATACCTTCCATTACATCATCGCGTGTTAAAATAGTAGCGCCGTATTCCATTAATTCTGCAACGGACTTTCCATCTCTTGCAGCTTCCTGTAACCTGCTGCTGATTAATGCAATGGTTTCAGGATAGTTTAATTTCAATCCTCTTGCTTTGCGTTTCTCTGCCAGTTCGCCGGCTAAAAAAACCAATAATTTTTCCGTCTCTCTCGGTGTTAGGTGCATATAAAAATTTGTTGAATAGTAAATTCAGGCAGGCGATCGTGGTGTTGAAGTTACAAATTTTTGTCTGAATTGGGATTCGTCCGATTAAAGGATTATTGCGATTAATATTATACCCGCTACGATCTTCGCGAATCCATTGATCCACGAATCCAGAAAATCCAAATTCAGACAAAAAATTAAATAAGTAAACTAAACAGACGCGTGGAATTTTTCCAAAAAAGAGCTTAACCTCTTAAAGTTAGGCCTGTTCAGTGCAAAAAAATGATTGCGGCCATGTTTACGGCAATCGATCAGGGCACTGTCGGACAAAAGCTTCATGTGATGAGAACAGGTAGGTTGTGATAAGCCTGTAAGGCCTTGCACATCGCCGCAGCAGACTTCTCCTTTTTTAGAAATTTCTTCAAGGATAGATAAACGACAAGGATCAGCAATGGCATTCATTGCTTTTTCTATAAACCTGCTATCGTTCTTCAGCGTTGTCATGGCGATTAATAAATTCAATGTAAAGAAATCGATTTTTGGGCAATCGGTCAAAATAAATAGCTGTAAATTTGAATACATTATAAAATGATTAACGAAACAGCATACTATAAATCCCCTGTCGGCATTCTTGAAATACGCAGTGCTGGCGACTTTATCACACATATCCTATACATCAATTCATGGAAAGGAACCACTATCGACGAAACAAAAATCGATGTAATAGCGCCGACTTCTCCTATTATTAAAATGTGTATCAAGGAGTTAAGCGAATATTTTAAAGGCGAAAGAACATGCTTCACTTTTCCTCTGCAACTCCATGGCACTGATTTTCAGGAAACTGTCTGGAAGGAACTGCAAAATATTCCTTTCGGAAGAACGATCAGTTATTTAGAATTAAGCAAACGCATCGGTAATGTAAAAGCTATCCGTGCAGTGGGTACTGCTAATGGAAATAATTGTATCAATATCGCTGTGCCTTGTCACAGAGTGATCGGCAGCAACGGCGACCTGATCGGCTATGGCGGAGATCTCTGGAGAAAAAAATGGCTGCTCGATCATGAGAATAAATTTGCGAATGGTTTGCAAACACTTTTTTAAAGTTTCACGCAAAGCAAAATAAGAAGCAAAGTCGCAAAGAAGCTTATTTACTTAATTTCCTTTGCGCCTTTGCGTGAAAATCACAAAGAAAAAGATAACGGCATCAACTGGCTGGCTTTATCAATCAAATAAACTTCACCTTCCATTCCACTCAATAGCAATCTAAAAGATTGATTTTTTCTGGTTTCGTATTCTGCAAATGCTTGTCTGCACATGCCGCAAGGAGAAATAGGTTTATTGCTCTCTCCATTTAAATTATTATAAGCAATCGCAATAGTATTGATAGTCGCTGAAGGATGTAACGAAGCAACGATCGATAACAAAACACGCTCGGCACAAATACCAACAGGATAAGAAGCATTTTCCTGGTTAGTGCCTGCAACTATTTCACCGTTTGATAATGACGCAACGGCTGCTACATTAAAATTCGAATAAGGCGCATACGCATTTTTTGTAACAGTCCTTGCCTCATGCAATAATGCCGCATCTGCTTTTGATAATTCATTTACTGAATCGTATACGGTAAAAGCGAAATGATATTCTTTTGTATTCATTGGAAAAAAGTTAGGCTAAAAAAAATCCTCCCGGCATTACACCGAGAGGACCACATCCATATAGTAAATATAATAATTAATGTTTAAACGCAAAAGCCTATTTTATTGCGGTAAAAATACGGCTCCAGCGTGGACCGCCATCCCAGCTTAACCATATCATGGAAGCCTTTCCAACTATATGATCTTCAGGCACAAAGCCCCAATACCTGCTGTCTAATGAATTATGCCTGTTATCTCCCATCATCCAGTAATAATCCATCTTAAAAGTATAGGTAGTAGCTTCTTTTCCGTTGATCAGGATCTTGCCATTCTGGTTCTCAACCGTATTGCCTTCATAAGTGGCTATGCAACGCTGATAGCGTATCATATTATCAGGCGTAAGGTCAATTGTTGCTCCCTTTTTAGGCACCCATAACGGGCCATAATTATCGGCAGACCAATGTGACGTAGTATCATAATAAGGAAATATTTCACTTTCAGGTGCCCTTATATAATCTGCGATCTTGAAACTATCCGGCAAGGTCAAATGCGCTCTTTCTTCATTGGTAATATTGACCAAAAAATTATTCGGTCCAACATTCGGTTGAATATCGCCCTGTTCTTCTCTTGTGTTAATACCGTAATTTGATAATATGCTACCAACAAAACGCATTTTTTTATGGTAATAAGCCTCGTCAGATTCATCCTCCTCATGCGGCACATTGGTATTAATACTTGCAGGTAAAGTGATGCTATAAAATCTTTGTGATTGAGGAAACAATATTTGTTGTTGTCCATTGATGTATAAGATCCCGCTCTTCACTTGTAAGGTATCACCACCAACAGCGGTACATCTTTTAATAAAATTTTCTTGTTTATCAACCGGCCTTGTTACAATAAGGTCACCATAATTCTGCCATACTTTATCCCTGCCCATTTCTCTTACAGCCTGGTAGTACGTAACGCGTGATCCAAAATTTTCTTCATCATCGATCAGTGTATCATTCACCGGAAAATTAAATACCGTAACATCATCTCGTTGCACAGGAGATGCAAACCAACGCGTGTAAGGGATTTCTATTGCAGTAGAATAAGATTTGACATTGAATACCGGCATGGTATGATGCACGAACGGCATAGCGATCGGTGTATTAGGAATTCGCGGTCCGTAAGACATTTTACTTACAAACAAAAAGTCGTTCACCAGTAATGTTTTTTCCATTGACGGTGTCGGGATAGTGTATGCTTCGAAAACAAATATTCTTATCAGCGTAGCGGCAACTACTGCAAAGGCAGCCGCATCCACCCATTCACGAATGGCAGATTTTTGATAATTTGCTACCACTACATCACTTACATATTTTTCATTAGGAGAAAAACCTAAATAAGGCAGATAGATAAATGGTAAGAACACGGCTAATGCATGTTGCAATACGGTGAAGCGGCCAAAGTGTTCAACAAATTTGATGGTGATCCAGATCGTAACAAATTGTCCTACTATCGGGATGAACTGCAGGTAGAACCAGATCTTGTTCAGTTTTATTTTTTCTACAATGCACCAGGTATTGTAATAAGGTATAAGTGCTTTGTTTGCATCGATACCGGCTTTTTTAAACATCCCGTAAATACCAACAAACCACCCGATGGTGCCAATTATGAAAATGATCCAACCTAGACTCATGTGTAAAATTTTATCGTTTCAAAAATAGCTTAATTGTTTGACGGCTACATTGTTGAATTGTTAAATTAGCAATAAAACAATTCAGCTATAAATCAATTAATAAGCCCTTGCAAATAAAACCCTTTGTGTACTTGCGTTACCTGTTAATATACATTTACCTGCTTCCTGTTTATTATTTAAAGGAATACAACGGATCGTCGCTTTCGTCAGCTCTTTAATTTTATCTTCTGTTGCAGGTGTGCCATCCCAATGTGCTGAAATGAAACCGCCTTTGCCATCTAATAATTTTACAAATTCTTCCCAGTTATTAGCCTCTGTAATTCTTTCTGCCCTGAATGAATTTGCTTTTGCATAAATAGCTGTTTGAATTTCATCCAATAAAGCGATGATCGTTTTATCTAAACCATCCATGCTTACGGTCATTTTTTCTCTCGTATCGCGCCTTGCTAATTCAACTACATTTTTTTCAAGATCTCTTGCTCCTATCGCTACTCTTACGGGCACACCTTTCATTTCATATTCTGCAAATTTCCATCCCGGCCTGTTATTATCATTGTCATCATACTTAACAGAAACACCTGCTGCTTTTAATTGCGCCATCAATGCTTTTACTTTCTCATCTATCTGTTGTTTTTGTTCATCGCCTTTATATATTGGAACGATGACCACTTGTATCGGCGCTAATTTTGGCGGCAATATCAAACCCTCATCATCACTATGCGCCATTACCAGTGCACCAATTAAACGTGTACTTACACCCCAGCTTGTTGCCCACACATAATCCAGTTTATTTTCTTTATCACTGAATTTTACATCAAATGCTTTGGCAAAATTTTGTCCGAGAAAATGTGAAGTGCCAGCCTGTAAAGCCTTTCCGTCCTGCATTAGCGCTTCGATACAATACGTATCTTCTGCACCGGCAAAACGTTCGTTGGCAGTTTTTACGCCTTTGATAACGGGCATTGCCATATATGTTTCTGCAAACTCTGCATAGATATTCAGCATCTGTACCGTTTCATCAACCGCTTCTGTTTTTGTTGCGTGAGCCGTGTGGCCTTCCTGCCATAAAAATTCTGCCGTGCGTAAAAACAAACGCGTGCGCATTTCCCAACGCACTACATTGGCCCATTGGTTAATTAGTATCGGAAGATCCCTGTATGATTGTATCCAGCCTTTGTATGTGTTCCAGATGATCGCTTCACTCGTAGGACGGATCACTAATTCTTCTTCCAGTTTCGCTTCAGGGTCCACCATCAATTTTCCTTTGTTATCAGGGTCGGTTTTTAAACGATAATGGGTTACAACAGCACATTCTTTTGCAAAGCCTTCTGCGTTCTTTTCTTCCGCTTCAAACAAGCTTTTGGGTACCAAAAGAGGGAAATAAGCATTCTGGTGGCCTGTTTCTTTGAACATCCTATCTAACTGGTCGCGCATATTTTCCCACAAAGCATAGCCGTAGGGTTTTATTACCATGCATCCTCTTACGGCACTATAATCTGCCAATCCACCTTTAATGATAAGATCGTTGTACCACTGCGAATAATCCTGTTCCCTGCTTGCTATTTCTTTGCTCATTGGTGCCTTTTGCTCTTAAATAGAGCCATTTTATTGATAATTGTTATAAAAAACTGATATTTTGCTTACTTCTATAAAAGCGCACAAAAATAGCAACTTCGAACTTAATTTGCCCCAAACAAAATTAAGTTGCCTTTTTTTCGTTATTTTTGTAGTCACTAACTTCTCATTTTTTAGATGAAAGAATTTCTATTGATCGTTCTTGCCTACTTTATCGGGTCAATTCCTACAGCATTGATTGTTAGTAAGAAGTTCTTCGGCATAGACATCCGCGACTACGGAAGCGGTAATATGGGAGCTACCAATACCTTCAGGGTACTTGGACCAAAATACGGCTCTATCGTGATGGCTGCCGACATTTTAAAGGGCATGCTGGCCGTTGGTTTATTCTATTGTCTTCCTTATTACATTAAAGAATCAAATGACCTTGCGCGCACCAATTTCATGATCGGACTTGGTCTGGCATCCGTTGCCGGGCATATATTTCCAATTTTTGCACAGTTCAGGGGTGGTAAAGGCGTTGCTACTTTGTTTGGGATGATATTGGGCATCCAACCTATTATAGCTGTTTGCTGTGTAGGGGTTTTTCTGTTAATTCTATTTATTACAAGATATGTATCATTAAGTTCAATATTGGCAGGCATTGCCTTACCAATATGTGTGTTATGGATATGGAACGATCACACGATCATATACAGGGTATTCGCAGTGGGCGTAGCGGCATTGATCATTCTTACTCATCAAAAAAATATTAGCCGTATACTTAACGGTAACGAAAGCAGGGTTCCTATTCTCAAATACAGGGATAGGAGAAAAAGCCGCCGTAAATAATTTCCCAATCTTTATAATAATCTCTAACACTAAACGCTAGATCGGTTTCAAAAAACCGGTAATAAAAATATTACTTAACTAAAAAAAGTTGTAAAAAGTTTTATCATGGAAGATGTAGTAATAGTAAAGTTGCAAACCTTATTGGAGAAATTACAATTAAAGGACGAAAAGAATTTATTGATCCAGGGTCTGCCTTCTACTGTTGAAAAGCAATTTGCTAAATTGACTTTCGCTAAAAGTGTTACACCATTATTAAGAACAAAAAAGATCGACTTCGCTTTGGTATTTGCGGTTAGCCACAAACAACTAAAAGATATTTTAGCGGATGTAATTCCTGCCTTACAGCCCGATGCTAAATTCTGGATCGCTTATCCGAAAGTTTCTTCAAAGATCGTAAGTGATCTGGCAAGGGCTAGTACTTGTCAGTGGGAATGTATCGCCAGCAGTGGTTTTGAAGGTGTGCGTACCATAACAATGGATAATGTATGGACAGCAATGCGTTTTAAAAAGATCGAAAAAATAAAGAATGCTACAAGGGTGTCTATCACAGGAGTTCCTGTTGAGATAGCAGGTGTTGACCAGGTGTCAAGAACCATCTCTGCACCACCGGATCTTATTAAATTATTCAGCAAGAATAAAAAAGCGGAAACATTTTTTGATGCACTTTCTTTCACCAACAAAAAAGAATATGTTGGCTGGATAACAAGCGCTAAAAAAGAAGAAACAAAGATCGCACGTTTAGAAGCTACGATCGATAAGCTGAACAACGGCAAAAAGAATCCTTCAGAAAAATAAATTATATTTCACGCAAAGTAAAAATAAGAAAGCAAAGCCGCCAAGCTTTGCTTTCTTATTTTGCTTAAATATTCTTTGCTCCTTTGCGTGAAAAAAAATTAAATATTTCTATTGATATCAAATCCTTCCAATTCTTTCACCACAGCATTTAAGAAAGTGGATCCCAATGCACCATCAATGATACGATGATCATAGCTTAAAGAGATATACATGATATGGCGGATAGCAATGCTATCACCTGTTGGAGATTCAATAACTACGGGACGTTTTTTAATAACTCCCACCGCCATGATGGCTACCTGTGGCTGGTTGATGATCGGTGCACCCATCGTGCTTCCGAATGTTCCGATATTAGTAAAGGTGAAGGTGCCTCCTGTTGTATCATCCGGTTTTAAAGTACCTGTTCTTGCTGCATTAGCCAGACCGTTTACTTTTTTAGTGAGTCCGCTTAAATTTAACTGATCGGCATTTTTAATTACGGGCACAATTAAATTACCCGTTGGTAAAGCTGTTGCCATACCAATATTGATGTCTTTTTTTATAACGATGGTATCACCTACAACAGAACTGCTTAGTAAAGGATATTTTTTTATCGACTTAACAATGGCTTCGATAATTAATGGTGTGTAGGTTATTTTCTCGCCTTCCCTTCTTTCGTAATCGTGTTTTTTTCTTTCTCTCCACATTACCAAATTGCTCACATCGCATTCAGCAAAGCTGGTAACATGCGCACTTGTGTGCAAGCTATCAACCATGTTTTTAGCGATGAGCTTACGCATCCTGTCCATTTCAATTATTTCCGTATTACCGGTTGAGTAAGTTGCTACCTGTGCATTATTATTTGTTGCTGGCTGAATGTTAGCAGGCTGAACAGTTGCTGCATGGTAATTATTTGTAAGCGGCTGAGAATTTTCAACAGCGTAACTGGCATTGTTTGAGTTACCGCTTCTTCTTGTGCTGATATAATTTAAAATATCTTTTTTGCTAACGCGACCGTCTTGTCCGGTTCCCGGGATGCTTTCCAGTTCGCTCATGCTAACATTTTCACTTGCAGCGATATTCAGTACCAACGGAGAGTAAAATTTTACTTTTCCGGTATCTGTTGGTTGGGCCTCAAACATTACATGTGAAGGCTGATAAGGTACTTCTTCTGCAATGCTCGCTTCTTCATAAACCGGTTGAGCAGGTGGTGTTGATTGAGGAAATTCGGTAACTGTATAATTAGTTCCTACTTTTATTTTTGCGAGAACGGCGCCGATCGGCACTACATCATTTTCTTTAAAATATACTTCTTCAATGATACCTTCAGCAGTAGATGGCACTTCGCTATCAACTTTATCGGTAGCTATATCCAAAACAACTTCATCTTCTTTTATAGTATCGCCGGGCTGTTTGTGCCATTTTATAATAGTGGCTTCAATGATCCCTTCGCCAAGCTTTGGCATTACCAAATCAACTACACTCATACGATAATTTAAATTTGATGTTTTTTGAAATTGATGTTACGATCGACTCGGAACAAAGGTAAGTAAATCGGATTAAATAGTGCGACCGCTGACGACCGACCTCCGACCACCGTAGCACCTCATTCGGTCGTCGGTCGTCAGTTTTCCAATATAAACTGCCGTAGCATATTTAAAGCGTTGACAGCCGTCAGTTGAATATTCCTTATTCTGTCAAAACGAAAGTGTAGTTTTTTGGTTATCGTTTTCTCTGCATTTCCTACGGCTATCCAAACGGTGCCTACAGGTTTTTCGGTTGTACCACCATCTGGTCCCATGATACCTGAAACGGCTATAGCATAATCTGTTTTGATCGTTTGCAAAGCACCCTGTATCATTTGTTTTGCCACTTCTTCACTTACAGCACCATGATCTTCCAAGGTATCATGACCAACATACAATAATGCTTCTTTTACTTTATTGGAATAGCTTACCACGCTCCCATCAAAAAATGCAGATGATCCAGGCATCGACGTGAATAAATGTGCAATATAGCCACCGGTACAGCTTTCAGCAGTGCTCACCGTTCTGCCTTTTGCTTTTAAAAGTTTACCGACTACTGCTTCTATCGCTTCATCTTCGTTCGTTACTAAATATTCTTTTACTAATTTTTGAAGTATATCAAATTGATGCTCCACATCTTTTTCAACAATATTTTTATCGATACCCGAAGTAGATAAACGCAAACGAACCATGCCGTAATTAGGTAAATATGCCAGCCTGATATTTTCCGGCAGTACTGTTTCAAAATCTTTTATCAGCTCTGCCAGGTAAGATTCTCCAATGCCCGCAGTTAATAAAGTACGGTAAGCGATATGCGGTAAAGTAAATCTTGCTTTTAAAGATGCGATCACTTCGTCTTCCATCATGCCTTTCATCTCGTGTGGCACACCCGGCATACTTACAAATATTTTGCCTTCTTTTTCGAACCACATACCCGGGCATGTTCATCAGTGCTATCATTGCGGTGATTTGTATCGTGCTTTTTTATTCTTTTTTTAGAATGCAATATAAATGGGAGATGAATGAACAGTTGTACCAGGAATTGAAATACAAAGAAAACAAGGAAAACGAAAATCCCAAATAATAATACAAAATACAAAACTGGAAATAGAAGTTGTTCCACTTTTGGGTTTTGACTTTTAACTTTTTACTTATATCATGGTCCAGGCAAGCATAATCACCATCGGCGATGAATTATTAATAGGCCAGGTTATTGACACCAATAGCGCATGGATGGCACAGCAACTAAATACGGCCGGCATTCGTGTGGCACGCCGTGTAGCAGTAGGAGATGTTTGGGATGAGATATGGAACACGTTGGATGAAGAAAGTAAGCATGCCGACATCATTTTAATAACAGGCGGTTTAGGCCCTACGGCCGATGATATCACCAAGCCATTGCTCTGCAAATATTTTGGCGG
>JABDBG010000030.1 GCA_013288745.1 Bacteroidota bacterium | reverse complement strand
TTAGGCAGAACTGAATTTGATAGTGTGGAAGTAGATAATGAAGTGATCATCCAAAGCAAAAAGAAATTAAACGTCGGGGAATTTGTAAATGTAAAAATTACAAAGGCTTACGATTATGATATTGAAGGTGAAGTTGTTTAATTGTTATAGGGTTTAATTGTTCAATTGTTATTGAGTAGTTTTTCAAATTAATGAAATGAATCTTTCTTCAGAATTTATTGATTATACCAAAACCGGCTTCTTCTCAAAGACAGTCGCAGATTACATTGCAGGAGATATAGGATTAAAACCATTTTATCAGCACCCTGTTTCTATTGATGGCGTTAAAGCTGCTATCCAACAAAGAAAAAAAATCAACACCGATAGAAAATTATTAGCGGATGTTTTGATAAAGCAGTACGGCAAGCTTACGCTTACTACAAAACAACAATTCAACATCCAACAATTAAGCAATCAAGACACCTTCACGATCACTACTGCACATCAACCCAACATCTTTACCGGTCCGCTTTATTTTATTTATAAGATACTGCACACGATAAAACTGGCAGAGACCTTACAAAAACAATTACCCGAAAATAAATTTGTGCCTGTTTATTATATGGGCAGCGAAGATGCAGACCTGGATGAATTAGGACACATCTATATTGATGGAGAAAAATTTGAGTGGAAGACGAATCAAACAGGTGCCGTTGGCAGGATGAGGGTTGATGCAGTTTTGATAGAATTAATTCAACGCATCGAAGGACAATTATTAATTTATCCTTTTGGTAAAGAGATTATTGACCTGATGAGATCTTATTACACCGACGGAACAACGATCGAACAAGCTACTTTCCAATTAGTAAATCAGTTATTTGCCGAATATGGATTGATTATTTTATTGCCGGATAATGCTGATCTGAAAAGAAGCTTTATTCCTGTAATTGAAAAAGAATTAAAAATAGGCTTCTCTCATAAAGCAGTAGCAGAAACGGTTGCAGCCTTTCCTCATGAATACAAAGTGCAGGCAAGTGGCAGAGAGTTGAATCTATTTTATTTGAAAGACGATAAACGTGAGCGGATTGAAATGCTCAATGCTCAATATTCAATTCTCAATTTTCAATTGAAGCTTTCTGAAGCTGATATTTTAAAAGAATTACATGAGCATCCTGAACGATTTAGTCCAAATGTAATATTGCGCCCTGTGTTCCAGGAATTTATTTTACCGAATATTGCTTTTATCGGTGGTGGTGGAGAGATCGCTTACTGGCTTGAATTAAAGAAAGTTTTTGAAGCAGTAAATGTACCTTACCCGATATTGATTGTACGCAATTCATTTGTGGTGATCAGCAAAGAAATAAAAGCATTGGCTGAAAAATTACATTTCAGTGATCTTGATCTTTTTAAAAAAGAAACAGATCTTTTAAATGAATTGGTAAAGCGTGATACAGAACAACAATTGAATTTAGAAAAAGAAAAGAAAAACATCTGCGCTATCTATAAAGATATCAAGAACGTTGTAACGCCCATCGATACTACATTGAACCAACATGTTCAATCGCTTCACCTGCAAACAATAAAAAAATTAGAAACCTTAGAAAAGAAAATGCTGCGTGCAGAGAAAAGAAAGTTTCAAACACAACAGCGCCAATTGCATAAAATAAAAGCTGCTTTATTTCCACATAATAATTTACAGGAAAGAATTGATAGCGTACTGCCCTACTACGCGCATCAGGGAAAAGATTTTATAAGAGCCTTGTATGAAAATTCGTTGTCGTTAGAGCAACAATTTGGAATACTGACAGAGAAATAATTTTTCTCTATGCCATTCTGGGCGAAGCGAAGAATCTAATTCATAACCATCATCCTGCAAGTTTAAAAATAAGATGCTTCGTACCTCAGCATGACAAAGCACATTACTTATCAAACTCATTCCTAAACCCAAGCGTCTTTACATTCTTAACGCTTTCCATTACGATATCATCAATGTATTCTTTGTAGGCTTCCAGTTTACCGGCGATCGTTGTATCGTGCAGTGCCAATATCTGCGCAGCTAAAATACCGGCATTTTTTGCTGCATTCATTGCTACCGTGGCTACCGGAACACCGTAAGGCATTTGTAAAATAGACAGGATCGAATCCCACCCATCAATAGAATTGGAAGATTTTACCGGAACCCCGATAACAGGCAAAATCGTCTGCGCTGCCACCATCCCCGGCAAATGAGCGGCGCCACCGGCGCCGGCTATAATAACTTTAATCCCCCTTGTCTTGGCCGTTGAAGCATATTCCCGCAAGCGGTCGGGCGTACGATGCGCTGAAACGATGGTCAATTCAGGTTCAACGTCGAACTGGCGTAGCATTTCGGCAGCGCCTTTCATGATCTCAAGATCGCTTTCGCTACCCATTATTATTCCTACTAGTGGATTCATCTAACTATATTTTTACAAAGAAAAGATAAAAAACACAAACTTCTTACGCTCATTTATATAATCTTACGGCCCGGTTTTTAACCTATTTTATTGCTGCTTAACCTTTTGGTAACTACCGTTCATGTATATATCTCAGTCGAAAAAGTAGAATGGTGCTATTTTTGCCTTCATTTAACAAAAGTTGTACGAATGCAGTTTAATGTAATAAGAAGTGTAAAACGTTTTGGAATGCGAGGCTCCGTTATCATTGCCTTGTTATTGATGTGCTTTTGTGTACCCAATAATATTTATGCGCAGGCTAATGCTGACAGCGTTCAATCTTTAACGCTTAAACAGTGTATCGATTACGCTTTAAAAAATCAGCCGGTATTACAGCAGGCTTATATCAACGTATCCATTGCACATGCAACAAATGCTATTAGTTTATCAGGATGGCTGCCTCAAATTGGGGTAACGGGAAACCTGACACATTATATTCAGCTGCCTACCAATTTTGTTGGCAATCCTCCAACACCGACACAAACGGGTGTTGTTAATACAGCTATTCCGGGTGTTGGTGTTACACAAACCATCTTTAATCCTGAATTGATCTATGCGGCACATGCAGCACCATTATACATTAAACAGGCAGAGGAAATTACCGACAGCACTAAAATATTTTTGGTATCAGAAGTAAGCAAATCATTTTATAATTTATTACTGACTTTGCAAGAGATCAATGTTTTACAGGAAGACACCATTCGGCTTTTCAGAAATTATACAGACGCCTATCATCAATATGTTGGCGGCATTGTAGATGAAACAGATTATGAAGAAGCTGCTATCACACTCAATAATTCAAAAGCACAATTAAAACAGGCGACAGAAAACATTGCCCCGAATTATGCGAACTTAAAACAGCTGATGGGTTATCCTCCCGAAAAACAATTCAATGTAAGTTATGATACGGCACAAATGATACAGGATATTGCTTTTGATACTACACAACAATTAAAGTATGAGCAAAGAATAGAATTTCAACAGCTTAAAACGAATAAGGATATTCAGAACGAAGTTGTGAACTATTATCGTTTTGCTTTTTTGCCAACGCTCTCGGGGTTCTATAATTATAATTATGAGTTTGAGAACAATCAATTTGAGCACTTGTTTGATAATGCCTATCCTAATTCTTATATAGGCTTATCATTAAGTATTCCCATATTCACAGGATTCGCAAGAGTGCAGAACTTGCGCAAAGCAAAGCTGCAGGGCCAGTTGATCGATTGGGATGGCGTTAATCTAAGATCGCAGATCTATGCTGAATATACAACTGCGTTGGCTAATTATAAAAGCAATGTATACAATGTGGATGTGTTGCGAGATAATGTAACAATGGCAAGAAGAACATATACTGTAGTAACCTTACAATACAAACAAGGCATCGTTGCCTATTTAAATGTGATCACTGCTGAATCGAATTTAATATCATCTGAGATCGGCTATATCAATGCATTATCACAAGTATTATCAAGCAAGATCGATCTTGAAAAAGCAATGGGCGATATCACTTATTAACTGAATTAAAATTTAAACGTAAAATAAATTACCTCTTATGAATAGAGTAATAGTAAGCATGGTCATGATGAGTTGTCTGGCTTTTTTTTCCTGTAGTCAAAAGCAGCCACCACCAAACCCTCCTACGCCGGTTAATTTATATACGGTAGCAGCACAGCCTGTTTCGTATTATGATAATTATCCTGCTACCACTGAAGCTATAAGTCAGGTAAGTTTATTACCGCAGGTACAAGGTTATGTTACAGGTATATTTTTTACAGAAGGCACATTTGTAAAGAAGGGTCAGAAATTATACCAGATCGATGGGAGCCTTTATCAGCAAGCGTATGATGCAGCACTTGCTAATTTAAAAGTACAACAGGGCACTTTAAAACAATCGCAGGAAGATGCGGACCGCTACGAATATTTAAATAGTCAGAAAGCTGTGGCTACACAATTATATGATCATGCGGTGATCACTTTGCAAAATTCTAAGAACCAGGTTCAATCATCAGAAGAAGCTGTAAAAACGGCCAAGACCAATCTCGATTTTTCAATTATTTATGCACCGTTCGATGGAACCATTGGTTTTAGCCAGGTCAAAATTGGAAACGTTGTCGTAGTCGGACAAACAATATTAAATACTATCTCAAGTAATGATCCTTTAGCAGTTGATTTTTTGATCAGTGAAAAGCAACTGGCAGATTTTGAAAAATTACAAAGCATAAAAGAACAACCGGGTGATTCCTTGTTCAGTATCATATTGCCTAACGGCGGTATTTATCCATACACAGGAAAAATTTCTGTGATCGATCGTGCTGTTGATCCGCAGACAGGAACATTAAGAATACGATTGGTGTTCCCGAATCCAAAAAATATTTTAAAAGATGGCATGAGCTGTGTCGTTCGTGTGCACAATCAAAACGCATCGCCGCAAATGGTGATACCGGGCAAAGCGATCGTAGAACAGATGGGCGAATACTTTGTGTTCCTGGCAAAAGATACAACAGCTGCAGTGCCATCCGATCCATCAAAAGCTGTTGATACAGCCAATGCAGGAACAAGATTGCGTGCCATTCAACAAAAAGTAATGGTTGGCAGAACGATCGGGCCAAACATTGTGATACTATCAGGGATAAATGTAGGTGATAAAGTTATTATCGATGGTGTGCAGGCGGTTCATGATGGTTCGCCGATAGATGCCAGCAATAAACATCCGCATGATGGAAAAGACAGTTCCAATAATACTGCACCGGCAAGCAATAAAAATAATTAAGGAAATAATCAATAATACATGATCGCTAATACATTTATTAAAAGGCCCGTAACAGCTATTGTTATCTCTATCGTATTAGTAGTCACGGGTGCTATCTGTATCCTTAATTTACCGATAGATCAGTACCCCGATATCACACCTCCTGTTGTTCAGGTGAACGGACAATTTACCGGAGCTGATGCACAGACAGTAGAACAAACTGTTGCCACACCGATCGAAGAACAGGTGAATGGTACGCCGGGAATGGAATACATGCAAAGCAACAGTACCAATAATGGCCTGATGTCGATGAATGTAACTTTTGACATTGGAACCGATATCGATGTAGCAGCGCTTGATGTGCAGAACCGTGTAGGTATTGCAACGCCTTTGGTGCCCGCAGTAGCGAGCCGTTTAGGATTAACAGTACGCGCGCTAAATCCAAGCATGTTAATGATGGTGGCAGTATACGCGCCTAAAGGAACACATAATATTACTTTTCTTGATAACTATACCAACATCTTTGTACAGGATGCCTTACTGCGTGTACCCGGCGTAGGTAGTATCAACCGTTTTACAGATGATTTTAGTATGCGTGTGTGGATGAACCCTGATAAAATGGCTGCATACAGCATTACCCCGCAGGATATCATTACTGCTTTAAATGCACAAAATGTTCAAGTAGCTGCGGGTTCGGCAGGCGTACCTCCTCAACCAAAAGACCAGACATTTGAAATTGGTATTTTAGTAAATGGAAGATTAAATAAAGTTTCTGAATTTGAAAATATCGTTGTCAAAACAATCCCTGCAACAGGCGAATTGGTTTATTTAAAAGATGTAGCAAGAGTGGAGCTGGGTAAATTTACTTTTTCAAGCAATTCTTTTGTTGATGGCAAGCGCGCTTCTTATTTATTGATTTACCAGGCGCCTGGAAGCAATGCGTTGGAAACTGCAAATGGTGTATATAAAGAACTGGCTCAGTTAAAACAATTTTTTCCCGCTGATGTGGAATATTCTGTCCCGTTTGAATCTGTCACAGTTGTAAAAGTTTCTATGACAGATGTTGTACGAACCTTATTAATAACCTTGGGATTAGTAGCGATCGTTGTATTTCTCTTTTTACAAAACTGGCGATCAACATTAATACCCGTACTTGCGATCCCTGTATCGATCTTCGGTACATTTTGTTTCTTTATTCCTTTAGGATTTACGATCAATACATTAACCATGTTTGGTTTTGTACTGGCCATTGGTATTGTAGTAGATGATGCGATCATTGTGGTAGAAGCCGTACAACATTATATTGACGAACAGGGCTTGTCTGCAAAAGAAGCCACCTATCTTGCGATGAAAGATATATCGGCACCCGTTGTAGCGATCGCATTAATATTAGCTGCTGTATTTGTTCCGGTAGGATTTATTCCGGGAATTGTTGGAAGGTTGTATCAGCAGTTCGCGATCACAATAGCGATTTCTGTTATCATCTCTGCTTTCATTGCATTGTCACTAACACCCGCTTTGTGTAGTTTGTTATTAAGACCAACGAAAATTAAAGACGATGCAAAAGGTATCAACAAACTATTTTTTAAATTCAATGCATGGTTTCAACGTGTTACAGATAAATATACAGAAGGCGTTAAAAAAAGTATTGCTGCGTCTAAATACATTATCATCTTATTGGTTTGCATCTGCGTTGCCGCATTATTTTTATTTGAACATAAACCATCCGGATTTATTCCTTCGGAAGATGATGGTAATTTATATGTGACCTTTCAATTACCGCCGGCATCTTCTACATCACAGTCTGTTGATGTAATGACAAGATTGATGAAGGTAGTTGCAAGCACTCCGGGCGTTGGACATTATGCTGCATTATCAGGATTGAATGTGATCAACAATGCAACCAACTCAAACTGCGGTACAGTATATGTTCAATTAAAACCATGGGATGAACGTAGTTCTAATGATCAGCGGGTGCCGGGCATTATTGGCGTGATGCAACAACGCATCAGGGATGCAGGCATTGATAATGCCAATATTGAAGTGATACAGCCATCTCCTATTCCTGGTATTGGCGCCACCGTTGGTTTTAATTTTCAGATAGAACAACGCAATACCAATGACGATGTACATGCTTTTGAAAAAGTAGTAAATAAATTCGTTGCCGAAGCCAATAAAAATCCTGCGATCTCGGGTGCTTATAGTTTTTATACCGCGCAAACGCCGAGTTATAATCTAACTGTCGATCGTGATAAATGTGAAAAATTAGGTGTTGATATTGGTGATGTATTTACAACCATCCAGGCATTTATGGGAAGTTTGTATATCAATGATTTTACTACTTACAATCGTACCTTCCACGTGGTTGTTCAGGCTGATACTGTGTTTCGTAGTATGATAACTGATATGGACAGGTATTACGTGCGCAACTCAGCAGGACAAATGTTGCCATTAGGAACACTGATCAGTTATAAACCAACTGAGACGGCGCCATTAATATCTCATTTCAATATTTTCCGTTCTGCGGAAATAGATGGTACATCTCCTGCAGGTTATAGCAGTACAGAAACGATCAGCGCATTAAAAGACGTAGCGGCGAAAGTCTTACCGCAAGGATATGCGTATGAATTTTCAGGATTAAGTTATGAAGAGATAAAAGCGGGATCAGCTACAACGTATATTTTCATCTTCTCCATCACATTTGTATTTTTATTTTTAGCGGCATTGTATGAGAGCTGGTCTGTTCCATTCTCTGTATTATTGGCTGTACCGATCGGCGCATTTGGTGCGATATTCACTTTAATACTTCTTCCTAAATTAACCAATAATGTTTACGCGCAAATTGGTTTGATCACCTTGATCGGACTCGCTGCAAAAAATGCGATCCTGATCGTAGAGTTTGCAAAAGTTCGTGTTGACCGCGGAGAAGAATTAATAAAATCTACTTTAGAAGCTGTTAGTCTTCGTCTGCGCCCGATCGTTATGACCTCAATGGCATTCATTCTCGGTGTGTTACCATTGGTATTAGCCACCGGCGCAGGTGCCGTTGCCAGAAGAACAATTGGCTTTACGGTATTAGGCGGTATGTTAGCAGCATCAACACTAGCCATATTTATCGTTCCTGTTCTTTTTGTTTTGATTACGAAATTATCATACGGCAAAAAACAATTGGATTGGCTGATAGCGCATCATGATGAATTAATGGAGAAAGCAAAAAAAGTGGAGGCACAGGATATCGATGCCGAATTAGAATATGAGATACAAAAATCCAGGGACCTTCATCAATCAGACGAACAAGATCAAAAATGATAGCGAATACATTTATAAAAAGGCCGGTTACCGCTATCGTTATATCACTGGTATTAATGATATCAGGAACCATCTGCATATTTAACCTGGCGGTTGACCAGTATCCTAATATCACACCTCCATCAGTTTCAGTATCAGGTTCCTATACAGGTGCCGATGCGCAAACAGTTGAACAAAATGTAGCCATTCCGATTGAAGAGCAGGTAAACGGTACGCCGGGCATGGAATACATGCAAAGTACCAATACCAACACTGGTTCAATGAATGTTAGTGTAACCTTTAAAATTGGCACTAACGTTAAGATAGCAGCATTAAATGTTCAAAACAGGGTTGGGATCGCATCGCCGGAATTACCGGCCGTTGTAAGCAAGCTTGGTCTAACTGTCCGCGCACGTAACCCGAGTATGTTAATGCTGGTAGCGATCTATTCTCCAAAGGGATCGCACAATGTTACTTTTCTTGATAATTACACAAATGTATTTATTGAAGATGCCATGCTTCGTGTTCCGGGTGTGGGTGATGTAAGTGCGCGTACAGATAATTTTAGTATGCGTGTTTGGATGAACCCAAATAAAATGGCAGCTTACGGACTAACGCCAAAAGATGTGATCGCGGCATTGAACGCACAAAATGTTCAGGTAGCAGCAGGATCTGTTGGATCATCACCACAATTCCCTACGCAGACATCTGAAATTGGTATCCTCGTAAACGGACAATTGAATAAAGCATCGCAGTATGATAGCGTGATTGTCAAAACAATTCCATCAACAGGCGAATTTATTTATTTGAAAGATGTTGCAAGAGTAGAATTAGGAAAATTTACTTTTTCCAGTAACTCTTTTGTAGATGGCAAACGTGCCTCTTACTTAATGATATACCAAACACCCGGCAGCAATGCATTGCAGACTGCCAATAATGTTTATAAAGAATTAGATGAATTAAAAAAATCATTTCCTGCCGATGTAGATTATAAAGTACCGTTTGAATCTGTTACTATTATAAAAGTTTCCATAGCGGAAGTAATCAAAACATTATTACAGGCATTAGGACTTGTAACGATCGTTGTATTTCTGTTCTTACAAAACTGGCGGTCTACACTTATTCCCGTACTCGCTATTCCTGTATCAATATTGGCATCGTTTTGCTTTTTTATTCCTTTAGGATTTACGATCAATACCCTAACCTTATTTGGTTTTGTATTAGCGATCGGTATCGTTGTGGATGATGCTATTATTGTAGTAGAAGCCGTTCAACACTATATCGATGAAAAACATATGTCGCCAAAAGAGGCAACCTATGAAGCCATGAAAGAAATATCCGCACCGGTTGTTGCCATAGCGCTGATATTAGCTGCAGTATTTGTTCCCGTAGGTTTTATACCCGGTATCGTAGGAAGGTTGTACCAGCAATTTGCTATCACGATCGCTATCTCGGTAATGCTGTCTGCGTTTATTGCCTTGTCTTTAACTCCTGCTTTATGTACTTTATTATTAAGGCCTTCGCATATCAATAAAGATTCGAAATGGTTTGGTAAATTCTTTTTTCATTTTAATAACTGGTTCGAACGTGTTACACAGAAATATTCAAATGGCGTTAAACGCAGTATCAAAGGTGCGAGATACATTGTTATTTTATTGATCTGCATTTGTGTGGGAGCTTATTTTATGTTCAGGGCAAAACCATCTGGTTTTATTCCTCCGGAAGATGACGGACGTTTATATGTTACTTATCAATTACCTGAAGCATCTTCCACGGCACAATCTGTTGCTGTAATGCAACAATTAATGAAGGTAATGGATTCTGTGCCCGGTGTAGCACATTACGCTGCCCTATCTGGTTTTAATGTGTTGAACGGAGGAAGCAACTCAAATAACGGAACTTTCTTTGTAACCCTTAAGCCATGGGATGAAAGAAAAAAGCCGGAAGAAAAATTACCGGGCATTTTAAATGTTATCAAAAAACGGGTTGCGGTTGCGAATGTAAAAAATGCAAATGTTGTCGTGATACCTCCTCCTCCTATTCGCGGTATCGGGCAGGCTGCAGGTTTTAGCATGCAGATACAGCAAGGTAATACAACGGATGATGTACATGGGTTCGAAACAGTCGTTAAAAAATTCGTTGCGGCAGCTAAAAAAAATCCGGCAACTTCTACAGCCTTCAGTTATTATTCTGCACACACACCAAGTTATCAGCTAACTGTTGACAGAGAAAAATGTGAGAAGCTGGGTATCAATGTTGCCGATGTATTTACTACCATGCAGGCTTATATGGGTAGTCTCTTTGTCAATAATTTTACGTTATATAACAGAACCTATCACGTAGTTGTGCAGGCTGATACAGCATTCCGTATGCTGATCGCAAATATCAACAATTATTACGTACGCAATGCAGCCGGACAAATGGTACCATTAAGCACCGTAGTTAGTTATAAACCAACGGAAACAGCTCCATTAATAACACATTTTAATATTTTTCGTTCTGCAGAAGTTGATGGCTCAACACCGCCGGGTTATAGCACCGGCCAGGGAATTGAAGCTTTAAAAGAAACAGCAGCAAAAGTTTTACCTGCAGGATATACCTACGAATTTTCCGGCTTGAGTTATGAGGAAATAAAAGCAGGCTCCGCTACAACCTATATATTTTTATTATCGATCACTTTTGTGTTTTTATTTTTGGCGGCATTGTATGAAAGCTGGTCTGTTCCATTATCTGTAATGTTAGCTGTTCCGATAAGTGCTTTTGGTGCCATCCTTTTACTTACCTGTATACCACCACTTACCAATAATGTATATGCACAGATCGGATTGATCACATTGATCGGATTATCTGCTAAAAATGCGATCCTTATTGTAGAGTTTGCAAAGATCCGTGTAGATCGCGGAGAAGAGTTGATCAAATCTACTTTAGAAGCTGTAAAGCTTCGTCTACGGCCGATCATCATGACCTCACTGGCATTTATCCTAGGCGTATTGCCGTTGGTTTTTGCATCGGGTGCAGGGGCCAATGCCCGGACAACTATTGGTATTACTGTTTTAGGTGGCATGTTAGCTTCTTCTACTATTGCTATATTTATCGTTCCTGTTTTATTTGTTTTGTTTACGAGATTGGCATACGGCAAAAAACAATTAGCATGGTTACAGGAACATCATGATGAATTAATGGAGAAAGCGAAAAAAGTAGAAGCCCAAAATATTGATCCAGAATTAGAATATGAAATAGCGCAATCCAATGCTGCCAATAAAGCTGATAGAGAAAAACATTTGGGAGAAGATGAAAATAAAGATGATCAAAAATAATTGTCTGAATTGGGACTTACAGGATTAATGGATTAATAGAATTTTCGAATTTTGAAGTTCATTTATCCGATACTCCATTAATCGGACCAATCTCAATTCAGACAAATAAATTACCCAGTAATTACACGTAACGAATTTTTTACGAGAGTTACCTGTTTTAATAATTCTTCTTTGTCTTTATGTAGAATAGTGACATGTCCCATTTTACGGCCTGGCTTAGTTTCTACTTTACCATAAATATGCACAAATACATTATCACTTTCTAACACTTCTTCCAAACCCTCGTAATAAGCCATACCGGTATAACCTTCAGCCCCTAATAAATTAACAATGGCCGCGGGTAAGATATGTGCAGTATTGCCTAAAGGATAACTTAATATCACTCTCCATAACATATCAAACTGAGAAGAATAATTTGCTTCAATAGAATGGTGGCCGCTATTATGCACTCTTGGTGCCGTCTCGTTTACGAATACTTCATCGTCTTTATCAACAAATAATTCTACCGCAAAAATTCCCGGGCTTTTTAATTTTGTTACTACCTGCAATGCGATGATTGCTGCTTTTTTTGCTATGGCCTCTGATATATCTGCCGGACTGATCTGGTAATCCAATAAATTTAATTCAGGATCAACTACCATATCTACACAATCATAAATGGCAGTTTCACCTTTATCATTCACAGCAACAATTACAGCCAGTTCTTTTTTTATCACAACCATTTTCTCCAACACACTTGGCACATCGAAGCCTTTTTTAATATCGTCTTTGGTTCTGATCACTTGTACGCCTCTACCGTCATATCCACCCATCCCTACTTTGTGGACTGCGGGTAAAAAATCAATATGCTTTTCCAGTTCAGCTAAATTTTTTGTGATAACAAAATCACTGCTCTTAATATGATTGTCTTTATAAAATTGCTTTTGTAATATTTTATCTTTGATCGTTTTTAATGCAGAAGGTTTAGGATAAACTTTTACGCCTTCGCTTTCTAATTTTTCCAGGGCTGCTTCATTTACACTTTCTATTTCTATCGTGATCGCATCCAGGCCTTTTCCAAAATTATACACATCGTCAAAGTTGGTGATATTACCCTTTGTAAAATGATCACACAAATGTGCCGCAGGACAATTGCTGTCATTTTCCAACACAAAAGTTTCTACGGGATAATTGGCCGCAACCTGTAATAACATCCTACCCAACTGCCCACCGCCTAATATTCCTACTTTTTTCATGATGCAAATATAGATAAATGGCTAAAATTTCTGATTGATGATATATGATGGATGATTTTAATAGATATTGTCATAATAACATTGGAAATCGGCAATCAGAAATCAGAAATTCTCACTAATTTTAATATTCCTAAATGATTGCGGGATGTTGAAAGATTTTATTAAAAACTTGCTTGTTACCGTAGTTGCAATAATGGCAACTTGCGTGGCTGTTGGGCAACCTGCCTCCACACATTATATTGTTAAGATCCCTTATCCTGTAACGCCAATTACTGATACTTTACAAAAACAATTTGCCGCAAAACATTTAAGGTTCCCTCCCGCAGAAATGTATGTGCGTTCTTTTAAGCTTGATCGCAAATTAGAAGTATGGGTAAAGGATTCTGCCAAAGGCAACTACAAATTATTTAAAACGTATAAAGTCTGCATGGAAAGCGGCGTACTCGGGCCAAAAAGAATGGAAGGCGATTACCAGGTTCCTGAAGGTTTCTATTATATCAATGAATTTAATCCTAACAGCAATTATCATTTAGCGTTAGGATTAAATTATCCTAACGCATCGGATAAAATATTAAGTGATTCGCTTCATCCCGGCGGAGATATTTATATACATGGCAATCGTGTATCAACGGGCTGTATTCCTATCGACGATGAACCTATTGAAGAAGTATATGTGCTGGCAAGTATCGTAAAAGCCAGTGGCGAAGATTTTATACCGGTACATGTATTCCCCGTTAAGTACGATGAAAAAAAATCCTTTGATTACCTCGCCAGGGTTTCTTTGCACGATCAGCAAATGCAGCAGTTCACCATTACATTAAAACAAGCATTTGATTATTTTCAGGAAACAAAACAGTTGCCTGTTATCCTGATAAATAAAAGCGGACAATACATTATTAATTAAGATTCCTTATTTTTGTTACACAAAGGGAATGGTGTCTCCCTCATCAACCGTCTATATAGAGACTGATGGCGCCTACGAATAGCAATTTTTTAATTACATTGTTAAACTATTTGTAGGATGAAAAAAATAAAATATTCTTTAGAGCAATTCAATATTGCAAAAGAACTACTTCGCTGGACGCTCTTAATTTTCCCTGTTTCAATTTCAGTAGGTGTATTGGTCGCATTTTTTTTATGGCTGTTAGATATAGCCACAAAAATGCGCTGGCAAAATATGTGGCTCATTTTCTTATTACCGATCGCCGGTATTTTTATATCCTGGCTGTATGAAAAATTCGGAAAAGAATCTGCCAAAGGCAATAATTTGGTTATAGATGAGATACATGAACCGGGCGGTGGCGTTCCGATTGCAATGACACCGCTGATCTTATTTACAACGGTCATCACACATTTATTCGGAGGTTCTGCAGGACGTGAAGGTACAGCCGTACAAATGGGCGGCAGCATCGCATCACTTTTTGCTAAATGGTTCAAGTTGGTAGATGAACACAAAAGCATATTCCTAATGTGTGGTATGGCCGCGGGTTTTGCCGCTGTATTTGGAACGCCTGTTACCGGTGCTATTTTCGCTTTAGAAGTTTTAGCCATTGGCAGAATAAAATACGATGCATTAATTCCCTGCCTGATCGCAAGTATAATTGCACATATCACCTGCATATCATGCGGTATTCATCATACACATTATACGATCGCTTATACTGAAAATAGCACCTGCTTTTTTCCTTATATCAATTTCGATATTGTATTGTTGTTGAAAATTATTATTGCTGCGGTTTTATTTGGTCTGGCAAGTTTTGTATTTGCTAACCTTACACATTTCATTAAAAATAAAAGCAATCAATACGTTTCTAAAAAATGGTTGATTCCTGTTATTGGCGCTATCTTAATTGTTGGTATCAGTTACCTTATTGGCAGTTTTAATTATTTAGGATTAGGTGTAACCAATCCCAATAATGGCCCTAGTATTGTCAACGCTTTTCACGCAGACGGAACTACTTATTTCAGTTGGTTTTGGAAATTACTATTAACGGCCATTACATTGGGCATGGGTTTTAAAGGTGGTGAAGTGACACCCTTATTTTTTATTGGCGCGGCTTTAGGAAATACATTGGCAACTATCAGTGGCGCGCCTATTGATCTTTTTGCAGGGTTAGGATTTATTGCCGTATTCGCAGGTGCCACCAATACACCATTAGCCTGTACAATAATGGGCGTTGAATTATTCGGCTCTGTTAATATCATTTATTATGCTGTAGCTTGCTTTACCGCGTATTATTTTAGCGGACATGCGGGTATTTATCAATCACAAAAAACAGCTATTGCTAAATATACTGACGCTGCTGATCTTTAAAATGCAACCACACTACAGAAAGACTTAACAATTACATTACAAACTGGTTATATATTTGCACGCTGATTAAAAAGTGAGTACGGCATGCAAAAAAACACGACCATTCTATTAATATCCCTATTCTTTGTTACATTTTCAACAAGGGCACAACAGGTAGATTCTACAAAGGAAGAAAAATTTTCCTGTCATTTTCAGGCGACTGTTATAACGCAATACAAGCCGGGTTTCCAGGCTAAATATTCAGGGCCTAATAGTTTATCTCCTAAAGAAGAAACACAATCAACCATCACTTCTACTTTATACGCTGGAGCAAAATTATGGAAAGGTGCTTCTGTTTATTTAAATCCAGAAATATCCGGCGGTTCAGGATTAAGTAGTACACTTGGTGTGGCTGATGCAACGAACGGCGAAGCATTTCGCGTAGGTAGTGCCGATCCTAAAATATATTTAGCAAGGCTTTTTTTTAGGCAAGTATTTGCACTCGATAAAAATGTTGTTTATCAGCCATCAGATTTTAATCAGCTGGCAGGCTATGTACCAACAAAATATTTTGCAGTTACGGTAGGGAAAGTTGGTATTGCTGATTATTTTGATGCGAATAGTTATAGTCATGACCCAAGAACACAATTCATGAGCTGGGGATTGATGGATAACGGCGCATGGGATTATCCTGCAAACACACGTGGCTATACGCCGAGCGTAATGTTAGAATATGTTACCCCGAAGAATGAATTGCGTTATGCACTTTCGCTACTGCCAACTGTAGCCAATGGAAATGATATGGATTGGGATATTGGCCAATCAAATTCAAGTACACTAGAATTTACACATCACTATACCGCGCATCACGGAAGGCCGGGAACTATCAGGCTATTATCATTTTTGGAAACAACGCATATGGGCAATTACGATCAAAGTATTGCACTTGACCCAACTGCCCCGGATATTACTGCCACAGGAAAATACGGCAATGTCAAATACGGGTTCGGCATTAACCTGGAAGAAGAACTTACCGATAATATGGGCTTTTTCGCAAGAGCAAGCTGGAACGATGGCAATACCGAAACCTGGGCCTTTACAGAAGTTGACCAAAGCATCAGTTTTGGCTTATCTTCAAAAGGAACGCAATGGAAACGTATTGATGATAATATCGGTTTGGCTTTTGTAACCTCGGGTATTTCTCAACCGCACCGTGATTATTTAAAAGATGGTGGCGAAGGCTTTATGTTAGGCGATGGCAATTTAAATTATGGTTTAGAGCACTTGTTAGAATTTTATTATTCCGCAGAAGTGGTTAAAAATAGTATCTACGTTTCCGGTGCTTACCAGTTTGTTATCAATCCCGGCTATAATCAGGATAGAGGTCCGGTGAATGTTTTCTCTGTTCGCGTACATGCGAGGATATAGTTTTATTTTTTTGTCAGCAGTAGTTTTTCAATTTAGCATCGTTGTGTCACTCACTTCAACTGCATACCGTTAATCCCCAAATACGAAATTTGTCATTCTGGCGAAGCGAAAAATCTAATCGGTAAATTATCATTATGCCGATGTAGAATTGGATACTTCGCTTCGCTCAGCATGACAAGAAATAAACTAAAATTTAGTTCGTTTATATTTGTTTCAGTAACTTACTATTTACAATACTTTAAAATGGATGTAGCCTTTAATAAAAACGAAGATGCCATGAAATTAACCTGGGCGCAGGTTAAGCACCGCTTAGAAACTATCTATGAAGGCGGCGGCAAAAAATCGATCGAAAAACAACACGAAAGAAATAAGCTCACTGCCAGAGAAAGGGTAAGTTACCTCTGCGATGCAGATAAACCTTTTATAGAAATGGGCGCTTTTGCCGGCTATGATATGTATGCAGAGTATGGCGGTTGTCCGGCTGCAGGCATTGTGAGCGGTATTGGTTATGTGAGCGGCAGGCAATGTATTATTGTTGCGAATGACCAGACAGTGAAAGCCGGTGCATGGTTCCCTATTGCAGGTAAAAAGAATTTACGCATGCAGGAAATAGCGATGGAAAATAAATTACCGGTTATTTATTTAGTTGATAGCGCCGGTGTGTTTTTACCATTGCAGGATGAGATATTCCCGGATAAAGAACATTTTGGCCGCGTATTCAGAAACAATGCGAAGATGAGTGCCATGGGCATTACACAGATTGCTGCCGTGATGGGTGCCTGCGTTGCAGGCGGCGCTTACCTCCCGATCATGAGCGATGAAACATTAATGGTGGAAGGCAATGGTTCGATTTATTTAGCAGGGCCTTATTTAGTTAAAGCAGCGATCGGTGAAGATGTTGATGGCGAGACATTGGGCGGAGCAGAAACACACAATGCCATCAGCGGTATTGCCGATTATAAATTTGAAACGGAAAAAGATTGTTTGGATTATATCAAAAAGACGATCAGTAAATTAGGTGCTCCTGAAAATGCGGGCTTCGATCGCATTGAATCTATAGCACCGGCAAAAAAGAAAGAAGATATTTACGGCATCATGAGTGAAGGCAATACAAAGCCTTATAATATGCTGGATATTATTGAATGCATCACCGATGCCAACAGCTTTGATGAATTCAAAGAAGAATATGGTAAAACGATTATCTGTGGTTATGGCCGTGTAGATGGCTGGGCTGTTGGTATTGTCGCTAACCAGCGATTGATCGTAAAAAATAAAAAAGGCGAAATGCAATTAGGCGGTGTTATTTATAATGATAGCGCCGATAAGGCTGCCCGCTTTATTATGAACTGCAACCAGAAAAAAATACCACTTGTCTTTTTGCAGGATGTTACCGGTTTTATGGTGGGCAGTAAAAGCGAACATTCGGGTATTATAAAAGATGGTGCTAAACTCGTGAATGCAGTTGCTAATTCTGTCGTTCCTAAAATTACTATCATTGTAGGTAATAGTTATGGTGCAGGTAATTATGCGATGTGTGGAAAGGCTTACGATCCTCGTTTTATTTATGCATGGCCCACTGCAAAAATTGCAGTAATGGGTGGCGACCAAGCGGCTAAAACATTATTGCAAATACAAGTTGCTTCGCTAAAAGCAAAAGGCAAAGAGATCACTGCTGAAGATGAGAAGAAATTATTAGATGAAATAACACAACGTTATTTCGATCAGACAACACCCTATTATGCTGCCGCACGTTTATGGGTAGATGCCATTATTGATCCTGCGGAAACAAGAACGCTTATCTCGGAAGGTATCAATGCAGCTAACCATAATAAAGATATCGCTGAATTTAAAATGGGTGTGGTGCAAGTGTAATGGTTAAACTGTTTTATTGTTTAATTGTTTTTTGGAATTTCTCTTTTTGATTTTGACTTTTAACTTATTACTTTAATGTCTATTCAAATTTATACAGACGGCTCTTCAAGAGGGAATCCGGGACCGGGTGGTTACGGAACGATCCTATTATCTGGTAATCACCGAAAGGAATTATCACAAGGATATCGACATACAACCAATAACAGGATGGAATTAATGGCCGTTATCGCGGGACTGGAAGCTATTAAAAATAGCGAATTGCCTATTACTGTTTATTCCGATAGTCAGTATGTTGTAAAGGCTGTGGAACAAGGATGGTTAAAGAATTGGATGGCCACTAATTTTAAAGGTGGTAAAAAGAACAGTGATCTATGGAAACATTACCATCAGCTCTCTCAAAAATTTACGATAAAATTTGTATGGGTAAAGGGCCATGCGGATAATCCACTCAATAACCGTTGCGATGAATTAGCCACTGCAGCTGCAGATGGCAAAAATTTAATAGTAGATGAAGTATACGAGAAAGAAGCCAGCCTAAAATAAATTCGTGTAATTAGTGAATAAAATTCGTGCTATCATTAAGCGATCACCACAGGCTTAACTACAAATTTATTTACAAGGTAATATCCTCCAAATAAAACAAGGTTAAAGAACAAAGTGGCGAATACACTCATTTTATAAAAAGGTAATGCAACCGTATAACAATCAACAAAACCTATTGCCGTTTTTGGGTAAGGCAATCCGTTAATATCTAAGCCGCCTAATACGAAGACAGCCAAATTAGAGAAGACAAAATAAGCCGTTGCTCCTACTAATGAGGCAGCTATAATATCTAATACATTTTCTTTTCTGATATTGAAACCGATCACAGTAATAGCTGCAAATAAAACGTAATTCAACAATTGCCCATGATAAAAACCACCGATAGATGACAGGCCATTTCTGTATAATATTTCATAAAACACATCAGAAATGAACAGAGATAATATTGGTAATAAGAAAGATAATTTTTTATCCGTCACAACAGACCCTGCAAACAGCGCCATCGCTATTTGTGGTGCAAAACCAAACGGTCTTCCTGGCATAACACGGTACAAAGAAGCTATTAGTATTAAAAAAATAAAGCTGATTATGGTAGATTTTTCGATCTTCATTGTGATTCGTTTATACTCCAAAAATACGCAATATTTTATAATAAAAACTTATTGAATATCTTTATTATATGGCCACCCACAACCGTACCGGACAACTAGGAGAACAAATGGCTGCAGCTTATTTCACTACTGCAGGTTATCATATTATCGAAAAAAACTGGCGCCATTCTCACTGGGAAGTTGATATTATTGCATCAAAAGACAACATCCTTTATTTTATAGAAGTAAAAACACGCAGGACAAAAAACTTTGGTCTGCCTGAAGAAAATGTGAGCCCAAAAAAGATACAATACCTCATCAATGCATCAGCAGAATACCTGCACCTGAATCCTCAATGGGAAAGGATACAATTCAATATCCTCGCAATCACAATGCTTAAAAATGAACCGGTGGAATATTTTTTAATTGAAGACGTCTATTTGTAAAAGAAGATAGCTGTTAAAATATAGAAGTTAAAAGTTGCTTATTATTCTATCTTCTACATACTTACTTCTTTGCGAAGCTGATCTCTTCCTTCATCCTTTCAACCATATTATAGGTAGCAGGACAAAAAGAAATATTTTGTTTGTGCACATGAAGATAATCTGTCATTTTCTTCTTGGTCAGATGGGGAAACTCTGCGCAATCCGCTGGACGAACAGCATAAATAGAACACTTATTATCTTTCAGGTTCAGGAACTGGCAAGGCTGTTTTACATTCTGCCAGTCTTTATCTTTTTTTATATAAACAAGGTATTTTTCTTTGAATCCCTTAGGTGTCATATCAAGGTGTTCCGATATACGCTTGATATCTTTTACCGTAAAAGTAGGGGTCATCTTTTTACAGCAATTGCCGCAGCTTAAACAATCGGTTTCTGCCCATACTTTTTTATCGATAGCGTCTACTACAGAGTGTAAATTTTTAGGGGGATTTTTTTCTACCTTAGTTAAAAACGATTTGAACGCTTTTGCGTTGTACCTTACCTTTTGTTTGAACGAACGAAGATTGATTGCGATCATGCTGAATATTGAAAACTATTATCGAATTTTGGATAATCGAAAATAGTACATAATTAAATTCAACACACATTTAATATCAACACATGTGGGAACCGTATAAAAAAGGATTCAAAGCATACCTGCAGCTGGAGAAATCGCTAAGCGATAATTCAGTTGAAGCCTACCTGCATGATATTGAAAAATTAACTGCCTATTTAGAGGCCAGCAATAATTTAAAAACTCCCCAGCAGATCGAGCTAAAGGACCTGGAAAAATTTATACAATGGATCATGGAACTCGGTATGACAGCCGGTTCACAGGCAAGGATCATTTCAGGACTAAGAAGTTTTTTTAAATACTGCATGCTGGAACGGATCGTAACAACAGACCCTGCTACCTTACTCGAATCGCCTAAATTAAAAAGAGCACTACCCGATGTTTTAAGCTTTGCTGAAATAGAAAATATTATTGCTCAAATAGACTTAAGCAAGCCTGAAGGCGGTCGCAACAAAGCTATTCTAGAAACCTTATATGGATGTGGGTTACGCGTAAGTGAAGTAGTGAACCTGCGCATCAGCAGTCTTTTTTTAGATGTGGGTTTTATAAAAGTAATTGGCAAAGGCGATAAGGAAAGATTGGTACCCATCGGTAGCGATGCTATTAAATATATCAATCTATACAAAAATAATATCCGTGTCCATGTACCGGTAAAGCCGGGCAATGACGATATCTTATTTTTAAACCGCCGTGGCGCTAAATTATCGAGGGTAATGATATTTTTGATCATTAAACATTTGGCAAGAGAAGCAGGCATCTCAAAAAATATATCTCCGCATACTTTTCGGCATTCATTTGCTACGCACCTGGTAGAAGGCGGCGCTGATCTGCGTGCCGTGCAGGAAATGCTGGGACATGAAAGCATTACCACTACGGAGATCTATACACATCTGGATAGAGATTTTTTACGAACAACTTTACAGCAGTTTCACCCGGCTTTTAAATAAATTATACATGACTACACAATACAACGATATTATTATAGTAGGTGCAGGCCCAACGGGCCTAATGCTTGCCAACCAGTTAACACGCTTTGGCATCGATTATATAATCCTCGATCAAAAACCCGGACCAACAGATCAGTCAAGAGCATTGGTAGTGCATGCAAGAAGCATGGAGATCTACCAGCAAATGGGATTGAGCGATAAAATAATAGCAGAAGGGCAACAAAATGGAGGCATCATCTTACATAGAAATGGTAAACAGGCGGGTTCTGTTAACCTTATTAATGTGGGTGAAAATAGAAGCCCTTTTCCTTTTATGATGATCTATGAGCAAAGTAAAAATGAAAATTTATTATATAATAATTTACTGGCACAAAACCGTTCTGTACAATGGGATACAACGATCAACAGCATCGAAAAAATAAACGATGGTTATTCTTTAAAAGCTACACAAGCGAATAATGATAGTAGTTTCCAATGTAAATATTTAATTGCCTGCGATGGCAGTAAAAGTATTGTAAGAGATTTTTCACAAGTCCCTTTCACAGGCGGCACCTACGAAGATGTTTTTTATGTTACAGATACGCATGTGAATGCTGGCCTGAGTTCAGAAAAATTGTCTTTATTTTTTAGCGATCGCTCTATTACTATGTTCTTCCCGATGCAGGGCGACCATCGTTACCGGGTATTGGGTGTTTTACCAAAGGAGTATTATAAGCGTGATGATATCCCTTTTGAAGAGATAATGAATAATATAAAAAAGGAGATCAAGAAGCCGATGGATTTTTATGATACAAACTGGCACTCTACCTATAAACTGCATCATAAAAAAGTAACGCATTTTAGTAAAGACAATATTTTCTTTGCAGGAGATGCTGCTCATGTTCACAGTCCGGCTGGCGGACAAGGCATGAACACCGGTTTACAGGATGTCTATAATCTTGCATGGAAATTAGCACTGGTGCAAAAAGATAAAGCAGCACCCGCATTATTAGATACTTATCATGAAGAAAGAGATCCGGTAGCAAAAACATTATTAAAAACTACCGACAAGCTTTTTGCAGCAATGATATCAGACAATTTTTATCATATTTTTCTGCGGTTATATATAGTTCCTTTTTTTGTCCCGCTTATTACCAAACTGAGATTTGTGCGCAGGCTAATGTTCTTAACAGTCTCTCAAATACTGATCAGCTATACATCCTCATCCTTATCAAAAGGAAAAGCAGGCAAGATAAAGGGCGGGATGAGGCTACCTTATTTTTTTGTAACACAAAATGATAAAACTACTTCGATCTATGATTTGATAAAAGAAAAAGCTATCAATCCATTTACTATTTTAATATACAATTTACCTGCTGATAATTTTGCACAATTAGACAATTCTTTTTTTAATTTATTACCACTGGAAGTAAATAAAGCGAACGATACTAGTTTAAAAGAGATCGGACTTCCTAACAGTTTTGTGATTGTTGTACGGCCGGATAATTACATCGCTTATATTTCAACAAAAGCTGATGCAAATGAATTGAGTGATTTTATGAACGAAGCTTATTTTTTGAAAAAAGATTAAGCCTCCGCAATGAGCATGATCCACTCTCCTCTTTGAAAAGTTGAAATTTTTTATTTATCTTGGGTAAAATTCTTTATAAAATCCCCTATGCATACTTATTTCTATATATTACTAGCTGCTGCAATTACATTATTTATGTTAGGAATACTATTTAATAAAATATTCCAGCATTTAAAAAAAATTAAAATTAAACCTCACTTTAAAAAAGTAATTCAACTAACAATAGAATTTTTATTAGTAAAATCAAAAAAGATAGTAACATGGCTTAATAGTAAAAAACAAAATTTAAGAGAAAATTATTTTGAAGATTTAAGCCCTACAATCAATTTAAATGATGACGGAACTTACTCAAATGCAATAAAATGGGCATTAGAGAATGAAAATATAAATAATATAGCACTGACTGGACCATATGGATCAGGGAAAAGTAGCATTCTAAAGAAATTTCAAAACGATTACAAATCTTACAAATACCTAAATATCTCTCTAGCTTCTTTTAACGAGAAACTTGAAAAACAAGAAGGCAATAACCCCGAGCCTGATATTGCTAGTAATCAATTAATAGAATTAAGCATTTTACAGCAAATATTTTACAAGGAGAAACAAAGTAAGCTTCTTCATTCACGCTTCAAAAGGATCAGAAATTTAAAGCTAAGTCAACTAATCTTACTTACATTATTTTGGTTCTTATGGTTAGTATCAATAATTAAATTATTCAAATCCAATTATTTAAAAAGCTTCAGTATTTGGTCAAATAAACCTGATTTAATTACAGCAACAATTAAATATTCAGTACTTATTATAGCAGTTATAGGTGTTGTATACTTAATCTCATTATTAATAGGGATATTATACAATTTAAAGCTAACCAAAATAAATTTAAAAGATGGGGAGTTTGATTTGAGTAAAGACGACTCTTCCATATTAAACAAGCATCTAGACGAAATATTATACTTCTTTGAAGCTACCAAATTTAATGTTGTAATTATTGAAGATCTTGACAGGTTTAAAGAACCTGAAATCTTTACAAAACTTCGAGAATTAAATTTACTAATAAACAGTTCAAAACAAATTAGCAGGCATATTGTCTTTATTTATGCGGTAAAAGACGATATGTTCAAAGATAAAAGTCGCACCAAATTTTTTGATTTTATAATCCCTGTTATCCCTGTAATCAATACCTCAAATTCAGTAGAGAAATTTTTAGAAAAGGTCGAAATAATTAATAAACATACTGCAGATAGTAATAAACTCTCAGAAGAGTTTATTAATGATATTTCTCTATTTATTGATGATATGAGATTATTGAAAAATATTTGCAATGAATTCCTAATATATAAGGACAAGTTAAATTCCATTGATCTAAAGTATAACAGTTTAATGGCTACTATCGTTTACAAAAATTTCTATCCCGATGATTTTGAGAATTTACATATAAACAAAGGAATGGTTTATGATGTATTTACAAATAAAAATCATGCAGTTGAATTACAAATAAATGAAATTGATAAAAAAATAAACGCAATTTCTGTCAAAATAAAAGAGATTGAAAATATTAGTATTACAGACGTAAAAGAACTAAGAACAATTTACATAGAAATGTTTTTAGAAAAATATCCAAAAGCCATCGCTATAAGATTAGAAGGAAATGAATATTCGTTTAGTCAAGTTAAAGATGATGAGATTTTTAAAATATTTCAAAAAAGTGATAATATAGAATATAGCTATAATGACACTTATAATAGAGTAATGGCAGCTAGCGGACCTGGATTTAATGAGATAGAAAAAAGCGTTAATCCGAACAAATCATATGCAGTAAGAGAGAGCTATATAAAGTTAAAAAATGATAATGGAATTAATGAACTAAAATTAGGACTAGAAAAACTCCAAGAAGAAAAAAGAGAAACAAAATTTTGGTCTTTAAAGAAAATGATTGAGGAAAGTGTCGAATTCCCACCCCAATATGACAAAATCCGTAAGGAGAAGTTACTTTGGTATCTATTACAGGAAGGATATATAGATGAAAATTATTATGATTACATATCATTTTTTTATGAAGGAGGATTAAGTAAAATAGATAAAAAATTCATACTAAGTAATAAACATAGAGAACCGCTAGAATTCAATTTAGAACTAAATAAAATAGAGAATATAATTAAAAACCTTAAACCAGATGACTATAAAAGGGAAGCGATCTTAAATTTTAGTCTTTTAAATTTTTTAGCAAAAAATATAAGAAAATATTCGTCTGAATATGAATTAGTAATTATTCCTTTTAATATTATAAAATCTATAGGAATGTATTGATACTTGCATAAGATATCTATTACTATATCACATAATTCATTGTGCACAAGTATCAATTCATATTCATTTTGAATGACTTTAACTTTTTCGTCAGTTGTTAATATAGTGGACTCTAATAAATAGATGCAATCATCTTTATCTATCGAGTAGCTTTTTTGAGCTTCGATAAAAACACTTGGATTTTGTTCTATTAGTAATAAATGATATCCGTTGAAATGTTCCTTTAGTATTTCATAATTATTTTCTGAAAGCAATAATTTTTTATTCTCAATTAAAGTTCCAATTTTATTGCCAGATAAATTACTGAAATCTAATTCACCGAATTGAGAATGCAAGCTTTTGATTAAATAAGCAAAGCTGTCGTCAGATATTTCTTCGCATAAAATCAAAGATAATGGCAGAATTAAGATTCATACAAAAAAGGCAGAATAAGATTAAGCCTCCGCAATGATCATGATCCACTCTCCTCTTTGAAAAGTTGAAACATATTTTAATCCGTGTTGAGATAATCCAAATTTGATAGCGTCTTCATCTTGCTTTAAAAATCCGCTTAATAATATTTTAGTCCCCGATTTAGAGGCCAAGTTTATTGCTGTAAGGTTTGCAAGGATCACATTCAGGTTGATGTTCGCTAAAATAACATCGTACTTTTCTGTTGCCGGCATCGCATCCTGCAATTCAACCGTAATTTTTGTGCAATGATTTAGCTCAACATTTTCCTTGGCATTGTTGATGCTCCATTCGTCATTATCGATCGCTAAAACTTTTGTTGCACCTACCATCTCTGCCAATATCGCTAGCACGCCCGTTCCTGTTCCAAAATCGATCGCTGTTTTTTCTCTGAAATCGATCGATTCCATTTGTTGCACCATCAAATAAGTGGTTGCATGATGGCCCGTACCAAAACTCATTTTTGGTGTGATGATTATTTCATGTCGCACATTAAATATTGCCTGATGAAAATGTGCTCGGATGGCAACCCAATTATCAACAATAACGGGTTCAAAATCACGTTCCCATTTTTCGTTCCAGTTAATATTTTCTACGGTAGATCTTGTATAGCGGAATGTTGGCAACATATCTTTTACCAGCTCAAAAGCTTCTTCACTAAATATCGTTTCAGGAATAAATGCTTTTAAAAAGTTTTCTGTTTCTTCAAAGCCTTCGAAACCCTGTTCGCTTAATAAGGCTATTAGCTGATCTGCTTCTTCAGGAGTATCGGTTTCAAAATCAAATTGCAGGTAATTCATTGGTTGATTGTTTAATGGCTTTATTGTTTAATTGTTGTTCGGTTGATAGATTAAAGCAATAAGCCGGCAATAAAAAAACTCCGAAGAAAAGATCTTCGGAGTGCAAATATATTTCTAATTCAATTATTCTCTTGTAATAACAATTAAACAATTTATCTATTGAACAATTTAGTTATTAGCTGGCGCTTCAGGCTTTGGCATCAATACTTTTCTGCTCAATTTGAATTTGCCTGTGCGTGGATCAACTTCAAGTAATTTTACTTTTACTTTATCGCCTTCTTTGAAGATACCTTCCATGCTGTCTAAACGTTTCCAGCTTATTTCGCTGATGTGTAGTAAGCCTTCTTTTTTAGGTAAGAATTCTACGAACGCACCAAACTCTTTAATGCTCTTAACTGTTCCTTCGTAAGTAGCGCCAACTTCCGGTGCTGCTACTAAACCTTTAACCCATGCTACTGCTTTATCAAGACTCTCTTTTTGTGGAGAGAAAATGCTCACTTCACCAAAGTTGCCTACTTCTTCAATATTCACTGTAGCACCGGTCTCGCGTTGAATTTCTTGTATGATCTTACCGCCGGGCCCGATAACCGCACCGATAAATTCTTTATCAATCGTTAATTTAACCATTCTCGGAGCATGTGGTTTAACATCATCTCTGTGTCCTGCAACACATGCATACATTGCATCAAGAATATGTAATCTACCTTGCTTAGCTTGAGATAAAGCCTGGCGCATAATGTCCATGCTTAAACCATCTACTTTAATATCCATTTGTACACCGCAAATACCATCTCTTGTTCCGGTAACTTTAAAATCCATATCACCTAAATGATCTTCATCACCTAAGATATCAGTCAATACAGCAAACTGGCCTTCTTTTGCAATTAAGCCCATTGCTACACCACTAACGTGTTTCTTTAAAGGTACACCTGCATCCATCAATGCTAATGAACCGGCACAAACTGTAGCCATTGAAGAAGAACCATTTGATTCAAGAATGTCACTTACTACTCTAACAGTGTAAGGGTATTCAGATCCAGGCATCATTTTTTTCAATGAACGCATTGCCAGGTTACCATGACCAACTTCACGACGGCCAACACCACGCATCATTTTCACTTCACCCGTTGAGAATGGAGGGAAATTATAATGCAGGATGAATTTTGTATAATCAGATTTGAAAGCACTTTCAACCAACAACTCATCTAAAGGCGTACCTAAAGTAACAGTCGTTAATGATTGTGTTTCTCCTCTTGTAAATAATGCAGAACCATGCGGTGTTGGTAATGTATCGATCTCCATGCTTAAAGCGCGGATATCTTCTGTACCTCTGCCATCCAAACGTTTTCTATCAGTTAAGATCATATCACGTACAACATTGTATTGTAATTCGCCATAATAATGACCGATCAATGCTTTGTCTTCTGCCGGTAATTCTTCACCCAAGAATGTTTTGATCTCTTCTTTTACTGCAGCAAATGCATCGCTTCTATCGTGTTTTGCAGAAGCTGATGATGCGATACCGTAAACTTT
>JABDBG010000029.1:28458-28536 GCA_013288745.1 Bacteroidota bacterium | reverse complement strand
CGTTGAACTGTGCGACGCAACGATGCTGCCATGAAAAACAACCGCTGATAACCAAAATCTACAAAACGCCCCATTTTA
>JABDBG010000029.1:0-28448 GCA_013288745.1 Bacteroidota bacterium | reverse complement strand
TCCTCTTTTTTATAAAAGAATAATTGAGATATTTCAATTCCCAGGTCGGTAAACAAACCCGTTAAATGTGTTGTTAGTACTACAGAATTGGAAATGCTTGTAACCAGTGCATTTTGTAAACCCATTGCAAATAAGAGGCTGCAGGCAATAAGATTGGCGTTTTGTATAACAGCCGTATGACTTAAGACAGCGATGGAAACTAAAATAATGATTTCTATAGTCACAGGAATAACATTGATGTATCGTATCTTTTTTCTTACAACAGTTTCAACCAAAAAATTAGAAACAAAAGCACCGAAGAAAAAGGAAAAAATATACAAAAGATAAATACCTGCCTCACTATAATTTCGCTTAATAACTTCATGGGCGAAAAAAGCAAAATGCCCGGTTACATTTGTTGTAAGACGCTCTATGGAGAAGAAACCGATCACATTAACACAGCCCGCAACAAAAGAAAGCAGCGATGCTAGTTTTATATTGTGCACTAGTGTGCGCCTTTTGCCTCTATGCCTGAACATGTCTGTACGGTTTATTACAAATTTACGAAAGCATAGCGTCTGTTTGAACACTTATCAGTAAGTGTTACCTTTGCACCATGCAATTCAGCGAACTTATAAACGCAAGGCTCTCTAAGGAAATAGACAGGCCGATGATGAAGAAAGACCCTTTTCCGGTAAGCGAAGGGTTGCGCAGCTATTTGCAAAAGCACGATCGGGATATAGAATTGCCCATCAATTATAAAGACCTGTTGAATTATCGCTACGCCAATGCATTAAAAGATAAGAAAGGAAAGATCACGCATTGGGAAACGGCTATTTATGACCTGAAAGAAATGGAGTTTTTAAAAGAAGCATTGATTAAAACATATGCCATTTTAAAAACCGAAGGCGACCTGAGTTATGCGAATCATTTGGATATCGATCGCATTGATTTCTGTGAATTTGGCAACAGTGTCCCTTTCAGAATAAGAGTAGTAAATAAAGTAAATGATAATTACGATCATTATTATGTGAAGCTGGCAGATGCATCGCGTATTTATGGATTAGAGCTGGAACATATGTTATCACCTAATCGCATTACTTTTTTGTGCAATAAAAATACTTTGGTGGAAGAGCATATTCCCGGAATCCCGGGTGATATTTTTTTGAAAGATTATTTCGATCTTCCCGAAACAAATAAAATTCGTTTGGCAAAAGAGTTTGTCAAGTTTAATGAAAGATGTTTTGCAAGATTGTTGGGCGATATGCGCAGTTATAATTTTGTGGTAGATATTACGCCGGATATTGAAGACTATCAATACCGTATTCGCGCCATTGATTTTGACCAGCAGAGTTATGAAGGCAAAAAGAATTTATACCTGCCGCAGTTCTACAAAGAGAATTTCGAATTTGTTGAAAATGTACTTAAAAATTTAAATGAAGAAGTGATCTCCCAATACCAAATGGAAGAACACAATACCATGACATACAGGGTAGTGGCTTCCCGCAGAAGATTGATGGCACTCTTGAACATCATGACAAAAGATGAAATATCCGAGAACTACAAAGTAAAAATATTGCGGGAAGAATTAAATGAGCATTTCGAAACAACCGTATTTACCCGCTGCAAAACAATGGGAGAAATTGTAAAGCGCCAGCTAAAAGAAATGCTACAAAAACACTTGAAGCAGGTGAACAAAACATTTAAGACAACTAAGTAATTGTAAATGTTAAACGCAAAGCGCGTTAATTATTTGAAGTACTTACATTTATCATTTACCATTTACAATTAACCATTAAAGTGTTTGCATCAACAGGTCATTAAAATTTTGCAAAGAAGTTATTTTTAGATCAGCAGCGTTCCACCTTAAATCCTGTAACTGATGCTGGGCAGGTACTACAACACATTTCATTCTTGCTGCTTTAGCTGCTATCATTCCGTTAAAAGAATCTTCGAAGCAAATACATTCAACAGGGTCCACATCTAATAATTGGGCACAATCGAGGTATACTTGTGGGTGAGGTTTTCCATATGGTAATTTATCTGCAGACGCAATGGCTTGCAAATGATCCTGAATACCTAAATATTTTATTACTACATCGATGAGTTCTTGTCCTGATGAAGTAGCCAATCCGATCTTGAATTTGCGCGCAATAAAAAAATTAAGGATATGAGAAACGCCGGGTAATGCGCGGCCTTTTAATAAAACTTTTTCGATCACTCTGTCGGTAATGTCTTTTTGCGCAACAGGTGCCAGCTCTAAAGGGATCTTATAAAATGTGAACCACCAGATAACATATTCCCTTATGCGCAATCCGGTTGTAAGCGCATGTTGCTGTGGAGTAAGGTTAAACCCATATCGTTGAAAAATTTCGTCTGCAGCCTCGTTCCATAAAGGTTCTGAGTCAATGAGCAGACCATCCATATCAAAAATAACAGCGCTTAATTTCATGCGTGCAAAGATATCTTGTTTCAAAATACAAAACCCAAAATACAAAAATCAACCCAAGGCATAAACTTCACATTTACCATTTATCATTTACAATTAACCATTATTTGGTATCTTACAACTATAAAACGCTAAACCATTATGGGCATTTTAAAACAAGTAGGACAGTACCTGTTCATCGTAAAAAAAGATCCGGATTATAAACCGAATAGTTTTACAAAAGCGATGCATGGCATTAACCGCATCTCTATTTTGTTATTTATTGTGGCGATGATAATACTTGCCGTAAAATTAATAAGGAGTTAAGCAAGAAAGTCATAAATGCTCTTTGCTGCATTGGCAGAGGCATTGCCGCCCTGGCTCAATAGATTCTTTAATGCAGAGTAATCTTCCTGTAGCTGTTGTTGCTTTTGGGTATTGTATAAAATATCTTTTAATTCTTTCGTTACATTTTCAATAGTTAATTCATTTTGAATTAATTCTTTCACCACTTCCTTATCCATAATAAGGTTCACCAGGCAGATGTATTTTATTTTGATCAAACGCTTAGCGATCTGGTAAGAAATATTGCTTCCTTTATAACAGATCACTTCCGGCACATTAAATAAAGCTGTTTCTAAAGTAGCAGTGCCACTGGTTACCAGCGCTGCTCTGGCCTCACTTAACAATTCATATGTTTTGTTTACAACGGATGAAACGTTTGTGTAAGGCGATAACAACTCTGTATAAAAACTATTCTCAACACCTGGTGCTTTTGCAACAACAAATTGATGATCGGGAAATGATTTGGATACTTCCAGCATGATCGGAAGCTTGGTCAATATTTCTTGTTTTCTGCTGCCGGGTAGTACAGCTATTTTATTTGATTGCTGATGATTGGAAGATTGTGCTTTAAAATCATCGATCACTTTTACTAAAGGATGTCCAACATATTCTACTTTGTAGTTCCACTTTTCATAGAAGGCTTTTTCGAAGGGCAATATCACCAGCATTTTATCAACGCAGCGTTTGATCGATTTAACCCTGTTCTCTTTCCATGCCCATACTTGCGGAGAAATATAATAGATCACTTTATAACCCTGTTCTTTTGCCCATTCAGATATGCGCAGGTTAAATCCCGGATAATCTATCAAGATAAGTGCATCGGGTTTGTATTCGGTAATATCTTCTTTGCAAAAAGCGAGGTTGCGAAAAATTGTTTTGAGGTTCTTTAGTACTTCAACAAAACCCATAAAAGCAAGGTCACGGAAATGTTTTACGAGGGTAGCGCCAGTTGATTGCATTTTGTCTCCACCCCAGCAGCGAAAATCTGCCCGGGCATCAAGCCGCTGTAATTCTTTTATCAAATTACTGCCATGTAGATCGCCACTTGCCTCTCCGGCTATAATATAATAACGCATGGGAAAAAATTACAATTGCAATATTACTTCATTGCTGAGTAGGTGCATTATTATAGTGTACTGACTTGAAATAAAACAAGAAAATATGCACCCTGAATACTTACACTAAAAAATCTTTCAAAAAGAAATATTAAGTAGTGGCAGCAGGAACTTTAGGAAGTGTAAGGCGGTTAAATTCAGCTCCGCTGAAGATCTTAGCTAACTTATTATCCTGAGATTGTTTCCATTCAGCGATATTAGTTTCAGATACAATGCGCCAGAAATTTTTAGATTTTAGGTCTTCATAATCAGGAGATTGTACGAATATTCCTAAGATGGTATTTCTCTTTTTAAATTCTATTTTAACAGCATTTTTAGCAAGGTGTCCACCTTCTACAAATTTGGCAATAACATCATTTATCATTGAAATAATTTTTGCGAAGTTAATCTTTTTCGGCCGGAATAGCTAAACTAATTGGATTCTGCAGAATACGGGGGATTTTGTTAAAAAATAGACCATCCTAAGAGTTTTATATATATTGAAAATAAATCCATATATTTGCGACTTATATTTAATACAATACAAATTTACAATGGACAAAACACAAGGCACCGTTAAGTTTTTCAATTCTGAAAAAGGATTCGGATTTATCAAGCATGATGATTCTAACAAAGAAACTTTCGTACATGTTAGCGGATTAATCAATGACATTAAAGAAGGCGATCGCGTTGAATTCGATTTGCAAGAAGGCAAAAAAGGTATGAATGCCGTTAACGTTAAACTGATCTAATAAACTGTTTAATAAAGGTATTGGGCTGCTATTTATAGTGGCCCTTTTTTGTGTCTACTTTAGTATGGAACTGATCTTTGCTGCAAGGTCTTTCGACCAGATGGCATATTCCTTGCCCGAAGGATGCAAGCCATCAAAAGCTACCAGTGAACGATCAGTACTTACTCTTGTATAATTAGTTATATCAAGGTAATTAACACCTTTCTCCAATGCTATAGTTTTATTGATCTCATTAAAAAGATCTATTTGCTGCGCGATATAAACAGTTTCCGATCCCGCTGCAAAAGGTGTTACGCTATAATCGGGTATCGATAAAACAATTACTCTTTTCTTTTCATTGTGCGCATATTGAATGGCCCTGTTCAACAAAGTAGTGAACTCAATTTTATATTGTTCCTCAGATAAATGCTGGTATTGATTATTTACGCCGATCAATAAAGTAACGATATCATACGATGATCGTTGTGGTGGCGAGGAATTGATCTTGTCTAATAGATCAGCTGTTGTCCAACCTGTTCTTGCAATTATTTCAGGGGCTGTAAATTTTATATTTTCTGCTGATAAGATAGATACTGTCTGAACCGGATAGCTTTCTGTTGAAGGAACAGATTGTGCTATTGTATAAGAGTCTCCTAAGGCCAGATAGCTGTGTTCTCCGGGTGCTAAAGTATCATTCATAACTATATTATTTTCTCCGCTACTACAGGAAGCCAGTAAACAAAAGACGGAAAGAAAAAGAATTGTTCTATACATAGCATAATTAACGAGATTGTCAGCCAATCGGTTCATCCCTAATAAAAAAGGTCCCGACTTTCGATCAGGACCTTTTATAAAGTGTAGTTGGTTTATACGTATAATATTTTGTAATACTCATCAGCCATCCTGTTGCTGTCAAAATGATAACGAACATCATGCATACCTGTTTTTACAATATCTCTCCAGCCTTGTTTGTTATCGTAATAAGTTGGTAGTATTTGTTTTTCAAGGATCTCGTACAATTGATTAAGATCATATTCATCTTGCTCCTGTATATTAACTTTTGAATAATCAATTGGTGGTACTACCCAGCCATTTTTACCCTGGTTAATGAACTCGCATATCCAACCATCATTGGTACTAAAGTTTACAGCGCCGTTCATAGCAGCTGTCATACCACTTGTACCACTTGCTTCTCTTGGAACTCTTGGATTGTTCAACCAAATATCCGAAGCTTGCTTTAAACGTTTGCTCAGGGCTAATTCGTAACCGATACACACAGCAACATTTTTATATTGTTTGCTTAAATGCACTAAGTAATTAAAATCACTGATAGCCGGGTAATCTAATGGATAAGGTTTACCCGCCCAGATAATTTGTACCGGATATTTTGTATTGCTTAATAAAGATTCGAAACGGCGATGATCACGTGTTAATAATTCGGCCCTTTTGTACCCGGCAAAACGGCGTGCCCAAACAATTGTCAATACATTTGGGTCCAATACTTTTCCTGTCTGGTCAGCAACAATCTCCAATGCTCTTTTTTTCAGGAACCATTTTCTATCGTCGAATGCATAATCATTATTCTCGTCTTTTGCCCTGTACATTTGTTTATCTGCCCAGTAGGTCCAGTTCTGCGCATTAGTGATGGCTTTGATTTCGCAGATATTCGGATACTTGTTCCACATTTGTCTGCTTACTTCTCCATGTAATTGAGAAACGCCATTCGCTAATTTAGCAAATCGTAGCGCTGCCAGTGAATGATTAAATTCATCATCATTAATACCCGTCATTTTTCTTACATCATCGATATGAATGTTACAGAAGTAACCCATCTTCAGACAAAGATTGATATCATGTTTTTCATTGCCTGCTTCTTCAGGTGTATGTGTAGTAAATACTAAGCGTTTTTTAACTTCTTCAAAGCTGTTGAATTTTCTATATAAATAGAAGGCAGCACTAATACCATGTGCTTCATTTAAATGATATAGATCTGGATTGAAATTTATTTCGTCCATTAATTTAGCACCGCCAACACCTAATAAAATGAACTGCGCTACTTTGGTAGCTACGTTGGCATCATATAAACGATGTGTGATGGTTTGAGATACGTAATCGTTTTCCGGTAAGTCTGTACTTAATAAGAATAAAGGAGCGCTCTTAAACGTCTCAGGATTCAAATAGTACGCTTTTACCCAAACCGGGTGGTCATGGATATCAATTTGGAACTTGATACCGGTATCTTCTAAAAAATTGTATATTTTTTCGTTCCACTGAACCTGAAGGGTCTGGTCAGCATTTCGCGACTGGTCATAGTAGCCGTATTTCCATAAAATACCAATTCCTACCAGGTTTTGTTTCAACTCATAGGCACTACGCATATGAGAGCCTGATAAGAAGCCCAAACCCCCACTATAGATCTTAAGTGGCTGGTGAACCGCAAATTCCATCGAAAAGTAGGATATTTTCTTAGTATAGTTCTCATTTATGGGGTATGGGACAGTAAAATTGGTAAAACTCATATGTAGAAACTTTATTTATGACACAATTTATGGTAAATGAGCGAAAATAATTTACATGTAATTTATTTACATATAATGTGTTAGTCAGGTTTAGGTTGCGAAAATAATACAATATTTTTAGAGTAGCCGTCAAAATAGGAAAGGTTTTTCTAAGCATAATACATCCATTTTTGTCCAATTTATTAATTATTAATTAATTTAATATGTTTATCCGATTATTTTTTTTCTTGTTAAATTATTGTCTCTTAATTGAGTTAGGCAAATATTGAAAATAGGCTCATAAATAAATGTATATCAATGTGTTATAATTGTTATTTTTTGTTAAAATGGGACGTATTTCATGCTATAAACTTATTAACATCGTTCAAAATTTATTTTTTTATGTTGGCGTAAATAGTAATTTAGCAATAGAATTTAATGGGTTAGTAAGTAACGGGGTTAGCAGAAATGCTAACCCTTTTACTTTATAGCAACTTCTGAGGCAATGTACGATATCAGATATACGACGTACGATGATCACTACTCTAAAAACTACTTTTCTCTTTTCTATTCCGTTTATTTTTTTCTATCAACATCTCATAAAGAGAAAATTATAATGACTTTTTAACATCGTACATCAAACATCGTACGTCGAACATTTTATTTTACATTTACAGATGAGTAAAACTAAAACTTCCTTTTTTTGTCAGAACTGCGGATATGAAAGTGCTAAGTGGGTAGGCAAGTGTCCCAACTGTGATCAATGGAACACATTCGTTGAAGAAGTAATTGTGAAAGGTTCCGATAAAAAAGAAAAAGATGATTGGAAAGAATACAACGGTGTAGGAAAATTAAAAACAATTTCTATTGCTGATGTTAGTAGTGCAGAAGAAAAAAGAATTGTAACCAATGACGCAGAACTCAATAGGGTATTGGGCGGAGGTATAGTGCTGGGTAGTATTGTATTGGTTGCAGGAGAACCGGGGATTGGTAAATCAACTTTGTTTTTACAAATTGGATTACAACTAAATGATATTACTACTTTATACATAAGCGGAGAAGAAAGTGAACAACAAATTAAAATGCGCGCCGACAGGGTAGGTATAAAAAGCGAACAATTTTATTTACTGACAGAAACAAATACACAAACAATTTTTCAGGAAATAAAAAAATTAAAACCACAATTGATCATTGTTGATTCGATACAAACATTACAATCTCCGTTTGTAGAATCCGGTCCGGGTAGTGTTAGCCAGATAAGAGAATGCGCTGCAGAATTACAACGCTTTGCAAAAGAAACAAACACACCGGTTTTTTTAATAGGGCATATTACTAAAGATGGGAACATAGCAGGCCCCAAAATTTTAGAACATATGGTAGATACGGTACTACAATTTGAAGGAGACCGCAACTATATGTATCGTATTTTAAGAACCTTAAAGAATCGTTTTGGTTCAACTGCAGAATTAGGTATCTATGAAATGACAGGAACAGGGATGAGAGCCGTAAGCAACCCCAGCGAAATACTGATCACGCAGAAAGAAGAACAACTAAGCGGAATTGCCATAGCCGCCACTATTGAAGGAATGCGTCCATTACTAATTGAAGCACAAGCACTTGTAACACAAAGTGTTTACGGTACGCCACAAAGGACAGTCAGCGGGTTTGATTTGAGAAGGCTGCAATTATTACTGGCAGTTTTGGAAAAGCGAGGCGGTTTTCACTTTGGAATGAAGGATGTATTTATCAACATCGCAGGAGGTTTAAAAGTAGAAGATCCATCTATCGATCTCGCAATGGTATCTGCTTTATTAAGTAGTTATGAAGATATGCCGATCAGTCAACACGTTTGTTTTGCAGGTGAAGTAGGATTAAGTGGCGAGATAAGAGCAGTTAACCGGGTAGAACAAAGAATTGCAGAAGCAGAAAAATTAGGTTTCGAAAAGATCATCGTCAGTAAATACAATAGCAAATCTTTAAGCAAACTAAAATTCAATATCGAAATAATATCATTAGCAAAGGTTGAAGAACTTTATCAATATTTGTTTTAAGTCAAAAGCGAAAACCAAAAAGTAAAATCAAATAATAGCTCTATCCGTTTACCATTTACCATTAATAATTTACCATTAATTGTTATCCTATGAAACTAAAAAACGCACTGAGCGATCTGCTGCATCTTTTCTATCCGCATATTTGTACCGGCTGTGGAAGCGACCTGTTGGATGAAAACAATTTACTCTGCCTAAAATGTATCAACACATTGCCGCACACTAATTATGCGCAACATGCCAACAACCAGGTAGAGAAAATATTCTGGGGAAGAATTCCTTTAGCTGCAGCACATAGCGAGTTCTATTTTTCAAAATCGTCCATGGTGCAGGAGCTGATGCATCAATTAAAATATAAAAGTAACCAAGCTATCGGAATGTATTTAGGAGAAATGGTGGGTAATAGTTTATTGAACAGTAACAGGTTTACAGATGTCGATGGATTAGTGCCATTGCCAATGTATGCTGATAAGCAACACAGGCGTGGCTATAACCAGGCCGCTGTTATTTGTAAAGGAATGGCGCTGGCGATGAATATTCCTGTGATCAATAATAATGTGAGCCGGCAATATGCCACCCATACACAAACGCGTAAAAGCAGGATCGAGCGCTGGGAAAATGTTACAGGAAGTTTTATAATAAAAGATCCTGCTGCACTAACCGGCAAACATTTGTTATTGGTAGATGACGTATTAACAACCGGCGCAACACTCGAAGCCGCGGGTACTAGTATTTTACAATGCGATAACGTAAAACTCAGCATTGCAACGGTAGCTTTTGCAGCAAAATAATATAAAGTACATTTGAGGTACAATGGTAAAACACTTAAAGATATTCTTATTGCCTTTCGCATTTTGCATATTGCTTTGTGCGTGTAAAAAAGATTCTTTTATCACAAGCAGTAATGCTTCGGTAAGTACCAGTTTATATAATGATTCGCTTAAGTTTGATACTGTTTTTACAAGTGTTGGTTCTATCACACAGTTTTTTAAAGTCTTTAATAATAACAATCAGAAACTCTTATTGAGTAAAGTGAAATTAATGGGAGGCAGTGCTTCTGCCTTTAAAATAAATATCAATGGTGATCCTTCATCAGAAGTTGATAATATTACTGTAGCCGCGAATGATAGTATTTATATTTTTGTTACGGTAAATATCAATCCGAATAATGCCAATACACCTTTTATTGAAAGCGATAGCATTCTTATTAATTATAATGGCACCAACAAATATGTGCAATTACAAGCGTACGGACAAAATGCTCATTTCTTCAATAACAAAATAATCAATGCAGATACGAGCTGGACAAACGATCTGCCATATGTGATATTGGGAAGTCTGACAGTCAATACCGGCGATACGCTCACGATTCAGCAGGGCTGCAGGATCTACTCCCATGCCAATGCACCGTTTTTAGTGAACGGAACATTGAAAGTGAATGGAACCAAGCAAGATTCAGTTGTTTTTACCGGTGATCGGCTGGATGAAAGTTATAAGGACCTTCCAGCAAGTTGGCCGGGTATTTATTTTTATCATAGCAGCGTTGATAATGTTTTAACATTCGCACTAATAAAAAATGCCAACCAGGGAATTGAAGTAGATAGCTTATCAACGAATGCCAATCCAAAATTAACCTTGCACCAATGCATCATTGATAATGCGTTCAATTATGGCATAGTTTGTAACAATGCCAGTATAAATATGGATAACAGTTTAATAAGCAATTGCGGAAGCAATATTGTTATCAATAGCGGAGGCATTTATAATTTCACCAATTGCACAGTCGCGGCTTATGGCAATTCATTTATCGAACATAAAACACCCGTATTGCAGGTTTCTAATACAGATTCATCGGCAACAATTATAAATAGCTTATCTGCTACATTTCTTAATTGTATTTTTTGGGGAGATGGCAGTATACCTGATGAAGTAACAGTCAATAAGCAGGGTAGTAATACATTCAATGTTTTATTAAGCCATTGCATATATAGTGTAACAAATCAACCCGCCAATACAGATACATTGGCTATTATTGAAACGAACCCGATCTTTGATAATATCGATCCGACCGATAACTTGTATAATTTCCATACTACAAATGTATCTGCGCCGGGTATTGATAAGGGTACTAACACAGCATTCCCAACAGACCTGGATAATAATGCACGAATAATTAACGGTATTACAGATATTGGCTGTTACGAAAAACAATAATTAGAAATACCTTTGTGAGACAAATATTTTTATAATCAACTTTTATATTTTTTATTATGAACAAAGTATTAGCAACAATAACAGCGTTACTTTCTTTTTCAGTACCGGCTAAAAAAATACCAACGAATAATGCAGTACCAATGCAGACTGCAAAAACGATCTATGATTTTAAAGTGGCCGGCTTAAGCGGCGATACGATCGACTTTGCTGCATTTAAAGGCAAAAAAATATTGATCGTAAATACGGCATCGAAATGTGGTTTTACAAAACAGTATGCAGAATTACAACAGCTGTATGTAAAGTACCAGGATCGTTTAGTGATCGTTGGTTTTCCCGAAAATAATTTCTTGTTCCAGGAGCCGGGAACCAATTCAGAGATCAGGGAATTTTGTACAAAAAATTATGGTGTAACTTTTCCAATGGCAGCAAAAATTGATGTTAAAGGGAAAGATATTGCACCTATTTATAAATGGTTAACCAACAAATCAGAGAATGGCGTAATGGATGCAACGATCACCTGGAACTTCAATAAATTTTTATTGGATGAAAAAGGAAACCTGATCGCGAAATTCGATAGCAGGGTTACTCCCATGAGTGATTCTATCACCAGCAAATTATAATTCCGAAAGAGTCAATGCAGTTTAAAAATATAATAGGTCAGGCAGAAGTAAAAGGACAATTGGCACAAATGATCCAGCACAATCGTTTGAGTCATGCTTTATTGTTTTTAGGAAAAGAGGGCAGCGGATCTTTATCATTGGCAATGGCATTTGCACAATATATTGTTTGCGAAAACACCGGTGGTAAACCAAAGCCAAAAGCCGGCTCAGCAAGCATGTTCGGTGATGATGAACCTGTCACAACTGTACAAGATTCTTTAACAGCAACAGATGCCTGCGGTATTTGTGCCGCTTGTTTAAAAGCGAATGAATTGGTACATCCTGATATTCATTTTTCGTATCCGGTTATTCCAAGAAAATCCGGCGATAAACCTATCAGTACTGATTATATTAAAGAATGGAGAGAGTTCGTAAACGTAACGCCTTACGCAAATGTATATGATTGGTTGCAATTCATCGGAGCAGAAAATAAGCAGGGAAATATCACTGCGACGGAGTGCAACGATATTATTCGCAAGCTGAATTTAAAAAGTTTTGAGAGTGAATACAAGATACTCATCATGTGGCTACCGGAATTTTTAGGTAAGGAAGGAAACAAATTATTAAAATTGATCGAAGAACCACCACCAAATACTTTATTTCTTTTGGTGGCAGAGAATGAAGAACAAATTTTGCAAACGATCATCTCCAGAACACAGCTTGTAAAAATTCCATTACTAACAAATAAAGAAGTTGAAACGGCACTAGAGCTGCAGGACCTTGCTCCTGAAAGGGCGCAACAAGTTGCAGCCTTAAGCGAAGGCAATTACCGCGAAGCACTACATTTATTACAAACTGCTGAAGATGATTGGCAGGGGCTGTTACGCGAGTGGTTAAACGCTATTTTAAAAGGCGGTCCGGTAGCGCAGGTGAAATGGATCGATGATATCAGCAAACAAGGAAGGGAAAAGCAGAAGCAATTTGTTAAATATTTTATTCACTTGCTGGAGCAGGCTGTACGTTTAAATGCCATTGGCGATGACCCGCAGAATACGCAGTCAATTGCCGGCAATGAGCGAGATTTTGCACTGCGTTTAAACAAGTTATGCTCTTTGCCGCAGCAGGAAGCTATCATCAATGAGCTGGATAAGGCCAGCTACTATATTGAGCGCAATGCTAACGCAAAAATGTTATTTCATGCCCTCTCTATCAAGCTTTATCATATTATTAGTAACAATTCATTAATTTTGGTCAATTGAGGAAAAGGCCGTGGCGGAAAGTATTACTAAATAAGATTATTTTTTTTGTTGTCAGCATAATCTTTTACTGAAAATCGTGTTGTAGAATTATAAAAAGATGGAACGCAGATTATCATGATTGTTATGAATTTATCATGATCTTATCTTGAAAAATCATAAAATAAGCGTTCGATCAAGATTGCATAACGATTTTAGTTAACAGTAACTCACCTGCTATTTTTCTCCTTCTCTTCATTATTAATTATCAATTATTAATTATTAATTCAAAAAGATATGGGATGTGGAAGCGGTGGAAGTTGCGGGTCGGGAGACAGCGCACCAGGCGGTTGCCAAAGTCATGGCAGCTGCAGCTCGGGAAGTTGCAATAGAATGAATGTACACGATTGGTTAGCCAACTTACCTTTTAGCGACCCCGAAAGCGGTTGCCGCATTGTTGAAGTGTCTTTCAATAATGGTAGCAGAAAAGATTATTTTAAAAACACTACTATTCACTTTTATGAGAAAGGTGATCTGATCGCTGTTGAAGGCGTAAGTGGTTTTGATGTTGGCTCTGTAAACCTTACAGGCGAATTGGTACGTTTGCAATTGAAGAAAAATAATATCAAAGAAGAAAGCGCTGATATTAAAAAGATCTTACGCAGGGCAACGGAATCTGATATTGCAAAATGCAAAGAAACAAAAGCAAGAGAAAAAGATGTAATGATACGCAGTCGTGCGATCGCGCGCCAGCTTAAATTAGAAATGAAAGTTGCTGAAGTAGAGATACAGGCGGATGGCAGAAAAGCAACCTTCTTTTACATCGCAGATGACCGTGTTGATTTTAGAGAGCTGATAAAAATATTTGCCAGCGAGTTCAAAGTAAAGGTTGAAATGAAACAGATCGGAGCAAGGCAGGAAGCCGGAAAGGTAGGCGGGATAGGCAGTTGCGGCCGCGAGCTTTGTTGCAGTACCTGGCTAACTGATTTTAAAAGTGTGAATACAAATGCGGCACGTTATCAGAATTTAAGTATCAATCAAACTAAATTAAGCGGACAATGTGGCCGTTTAAAATGTTGTTTGAATTATGAATTGGATACTTACCTGGATGCCTTGCAATTTTTTCCAAATGATTGCGAAGTGATTGAAGTGGCAAAGAGCAGAGCGTTCTTAGTAAAGAAAGATATCTTCCGTAATTTGATGTGGTATACTATGCCGGATAGCAATAAGCAATATCCATTAACGATCGAAAGAGTTAAAAAAATAAAAGCATTAAATAAGGAAGGCATCAGGCCCGATGATCTGGAACCGGTTGAAGTATTAAGCGGTAAACCAAAAGAAGTAGAACCGGAATATGCAGATGTAGTTGGACAGATCAGTTTAAAGACTTTGGAAAAAGACAGTCGCAAAAGAAGAGAAAGAGAACGCGGTCAGCAGAATCCAAATCAAAATAGAAATAACCAACGTCCTCCACAAAACAGGAATCAGAATCCTCAACAAGGGCAAGGACAGCCACAACAAAATCGTGGTGGGCAAAATCAACCACGACCAAATCAGCCGAATAGGTCTCAAAACCCTAATCAGCAAAATAGAAATCCAAATCAAAACAGGAATAACCAGAATAGGCCTTCGCAAAATAGAAATCAGGGCCCACAACAAGGTGGTAACCAGCAAAACCGCGGACAACAAAATCAATCAAAGCCTAACCCGGATAATAACAACCAGGGCGGGGATAAAAAAGAATAACATTAACTTTTAGCGTCAGGTTTTTTAACCTGGCGTTTTTATTTTTGTGCAATAACCCAATACATGTCGATAACAGTTAGCAATCTTACAAAAATTTACGGCGAACAAAAAGCGATAAATGATATTTCATTTAAAGTTGGTAAGGGCGAGATCGTGGGTTTTCTTGGTCCTAATGGAGCAGGTAAATCTACCACGATGAAAATACTAACGGGTTATCTGGAAGCTGATGGAGGTTCTGCAGAAGTTTGTGATACCAAAGTCTCAACCGGTTCAATCAATACAAAAAAGAAGATCGGTTATCTGCCCGAGGCAAATCCTTTATATTTTGATATGTATGTGAGGGAGTATTTAGAATTTGTTGCGGGTGTTCATGAAATTGACAGTAAAAATTTAAAAGTAAAAATTCAGGAAGTAATTACGACTGTTGGCTTAACGCCCGAAGCAAATAAAAAAATAGGACAATTAAGTAAAGGATACAAACAGCGTGTAGGATTAGCCGCCGCATTGATACACGATCCGGAAGTATTGATACTGGATGAACCAACGAGTGGATTAGATCCCAACCAGATCGTTGAAATAAGGGAAGTGATAAAAAGGCTGGGAAAGGATAAAACAGTACTATTCTCCTCACATATTTTACAGGAGGTACAAGCCATTTGCGATAGAGTAATTATCATCAATAAAGGCAATATCGTAGCGGATGATACGCTTAGTAATTTACAGAATGGCACTACTGATAAACATATAGTGATCGTACAGTTTAAAGAAAATGTTGATATAAAGATTTTGCAAAATTTACCCGGAGTAAGCAATGTAATTGCCACCGAGACTTCGAAATTTAAGATTCAGAATATCAATCCCGAAGGCATCCGGAAGCAATTATTAGAATTGAGTTTGAAAAACGACTTGAACATTGTTTCTTTGCACAGCGAAAGCAGTTCTCTCGAGGAAGTGTTTCGTAACCTAACATCAAACCTTAACCAATAAATCAATAACAAAAATTATGAGTTACATCGCAAGTATTCATGCTCGTCAAATTTTAGACAGTCGTGGAAACCCTACAATTGAAGTAGATATTTTAACTGAGAACGATCATTTAGGTCGTGCTGCGGTACCAAGTGGTGCAAGTACAGGTATACATGAAGCAGTAGAACTTCGTGATAACAATAAAAAAGTATACGGCGGTAAAGGTGTTTTGAAGGCTGTAAAAAATGTTAATGATACAATAGCTGAAGCTTTATTAGGTTGGGATGTAGCTGATCAAACTGGTATTGATGCTGCACTAATCGCTTTAGATGGTACAGAAAATAAAGGTAAATTAGGCGCAAATGCAATGTTGGCGGTTAGTTTGGCTGTTGCTAAAGCTGCTGCTTTGGAAGCGAACCTTCCTTTGTTCCGTTATATTGGTGGTACAAATGCAAGAGTATTACCAATGCCGATGATGAACATTTTGAATGGTGGTGCACATGCTGATAACAAAATTGATTTTCAGGAATTCATGGTAATGCCTGTTGGAGCTTCCAGCTTTAGCGAAGGTTTATCTTGGGGTGTTGATATATTTCATGCATTGAAAAGTGTATTGAAGAAAAAAGGCTTTAGTACTAACGTAGGTGATGAAGGTGGATTTGCACCAAACATCCAAAGTAATGAAGAAGCAATCGAAACTGTGTTAACAGCTATACAAGCTGCAGGTTACAAAACCGGCAGTCAAATTGTAATAGCAATGGATGCTGCAAACAGTGAATTGTGGGATGCTAAAAAGAAAAAGTATGTTTTCCATAAAAGTTCTGGTAAAGAAATGAGCAGCGACCAATTGGTTAAATTCTGGGAAAGCTGGGCTAAACAATACCCGATCGCAAGTATCGAAGATGGAATGGCTGAAGATGATTGGGCTGGCTGGAAGAACTTGACTGATACTATCGGTAAAAAAGTTCAGTTAGTAGGTGATGATCTTTTTGTTACGAATGTAAAAAGATTACAACAAGGGGTTGATAAAGGAATTGCAAATGCGCTATTGGTTAAAGTGAACCAGATCGGTACCTTAACTGAAACGATCGATGCAGTTAGCATGGCTCAGAATGCAGGTTTTAATACTATTATGAGTCATAGAAGTGGTGAAACAGAAGATACAACCATTGCCGATCTTGCTGTAGCTTTAAATTGCGGACAGATTAAAACGGGTTCTGCATCAAGAACTGACCGTGTTGCTAAATACAACCAATTGATCCGCATTGAAGAAATGTTAGGTGATAGCGCGATCTATCCAAAAGGAAAAATTAAATTCGGTAAATAGTCTTATTATATACAAATAAAACAACATGTTTATTATTAGTTAATAAACATGTTGTTTTTACTATTGTTTATTAAAATGAAGCTACTAAATTACATACCATCATGGATTTTTAATAAGTACCTGTTAACAGTTACTTGTTTTTTGGCTTGGATGTTCTTTTTTGATCCGAAAGATATTCCTTCTGATCTAAATAGGAGGGATAAATACAGAGAATTACAAAGAAATGAAGCTCATTTAAATCAATTGATCGCTCAAACGCAGGATGAACTTGCACAGTTGAAGACAAATGCCCAAACCATTGAAAAATATGCAAGGGAAAAATACCAAATGAAGAAGGATAATGAGGATCTTTTTATAATTACATCCCCTTCATTAACAAATAAATAATTCGTTTTTTTACAATATTTTTTTTTATAAAACGTTTATAGTCTTAATCCAATCAATCCTTGTACCCACTTGTATTTTCTGTAAAAAGAAGATATTTTTGAAACTAATCCTAAACCTGACCAACTAGAACTGTTCGACATTTCTATATAGTAGAGATATCGAATTAACATCCATCAAAAATTTCAATAATACGTTAAAAGTTATAGTCACACCTATGTATGTTTGGCTTGCATTTTGTATATAAAACTTAACCCAAAAGAGAAAAAATGGACAGTGTAACAACAGATGATCTATTGCAATATGTTTATAAAGAAACGATGGTGCAAAGAGCGCTTGCAATTAAAACTGCAATTGAGAATAATAGCCGTGTTCATCAAGAATACCAGGCTATTAAATCAGCGAAAAGCAGCCTTAACAAAGTGACACTTTTGTCGCCTCGTAAAGAAGCAATAGATCGCATTTTAAGTCATGCGAAAAAGACCTTTAAATAGGCTTAATTAGACTCGTAAGGATCTAAACCCTATTCGTATTTCCTATATTTACATGCTGTTTAACTACAGGATGTTATTTATGACCAAACAACAACGCTACCAGTTTGTAATCGATTATTTTCTACAGCATACTCCAAACGCTGAAACTGAATTAACCTACGATAATCCTTTCGAGCTATTAGTTTCCGTAATTCTTTCTGCACAGTGCACCGATAAGCGCGTAAATGCTACTACTCCTGAAATATTCAGAAAATATCCCGACGCCAAAAGGATGAGTAAGGCAAGTTTTGATGACCTTTTTCCACTCATTAAAAGCATTTCTTACCCCAATAACAAAACAAAACATTTGATAGGCATGGCTACCATGTTGCAGGAAAAATTTTCCGGCGAAGTACCTATGACCGTCGATGAATTAATGTTATTACCAGGTGTTGGGCGAAAGACCGCCAATGTTATAACCTCCGTTATAGATGAGCAGCCTAATATGGCTGTTGATACGCATGTTTTTAGAGTAAGTAATCGATTGGGCCTGACAAAAAATTCAAAAACACCTTTAGCAACCGAAAAAGAACTGATAAAAAATATCCCTGAAAAATATATTCATACTGCACATCACTGGTTGATATTACATGGCAGGTATATCTGCACTGCAAGAAATCCCAAATGTGCGGAATGCGGCCTAAAGCCTATTTGTATCTATTATAAAAAAAATGTACTTGGCAACACTTAAATAACATGGGGAACTTCAAAAAAGCTCTATTTTTGCCTTATGGAATAATATTTGCTTATTTTGCAAGACAAGACAGTTGCATGCTATTGAGTTAATTATTATATTTGAATTAATAAAGGGTTACTTATGAGAAGAATAATTTTAATGGCAACTGTTATAATAGCGGTACTAATGTTCGGGTTTGTTCAAAATACCTTTGCACAATATTATTATTACGACGACAATACCTATGATACACCTCTCACTTTTGAAGGCGGCGTATCTCTTGGTACTATGAATTGTCTTACAGATGTTGGCGGGAATGCAGGTATTGGGAAAAAAGGACTCAAGGATTACCGTTTAGGAAATACTAATTTTGATGCCAGTGTCTATCTAAGCGCTGTTTATAAATATGCCTACGGATTAAGACTGGAAGGTACTTATGGTACTGTATCAGCTTCTGATGCAAATCTGAAAAGCGTAGCAGCTTCTACTAATGGGCGTTACGAACGTAATTTAAGTTTCCGTTCAAGAATTGAGGAGTTAGCACTTGTTGCAGAATTTTATCCTTTGTACATTTTTGTTGACTGGTCTCAAAAAGAAGATCGTGATCCGCCAAAACTTTCCCCATATCTGTTAGCGGGGGTAGGTGTATTTCATTTTAATCCGCAAGCGCAAGACAGCGTTGGTAATTGGGTTGATTTACAACCACTGCATACAGAAGGTGAAGGTTTCGTTCAATATCCTAATAGAAAACAATACAGCTTAACACAAATAAATTTCCCCGTAGGTATTGGTCTTAAATATGAATTGAGTCCTAGAATTAATTTACGTGCAGAATTAATGTGGCGTATTCTTCAGACCGATTATTTAGATGATGTAAGTACTACCTATATAGATCCTGCTGATTACAAAGATATTAGAAACAATTTCCCTCAAAGTGAAGTAGCTGAAGCCGACTATTTTTATTCGAGAAATAAAAATCAATCTCCGAACCCTTCAATAAACACACATACAGGAGGTATTCGTGGCGATTCAAAAAACAATGATACCTATTTCAGTGTTAATGTAAAAGTTGGTATTTCATTCGGAAGAGAGCCTGTTAATTAACGGGTAACATTTAAAATATTTTTTAAAATGCCGGATATATTGTCTGGCATTTTTATTACTTCGAATCATAGCATATGCAAAAACCATCTTCAATTACGCATCCCGGTTTCTTTCATCAATACATAGACGCAGTTCCAGAGACTGATTTGTCGGATGCATTCAATGTACAATTACCTGTTATCAATAGTTTTCTTTCTTCTATATCTGAAGAAAAATCTAAACATGCTTATGCAGCCGGTAAATGGACAATTAAGGAAATACTGCAACATATGATCGATGCAGAAAGAATTTTCAGTTACAGGGCATTGTGTTTTTCAAGGAAAGAAGAAAAAATGTTGCCGGGATTTGAGGAAAATGATTACGCTGCCAATTCAAATGCAAATGATCGTAGCTGGCACAGTTTGGGGAATGAATTTTTAATAGTAAGACAATCCACTCACTTATTATTTAATAGTTTTACAGATAAAATGTTGCTACTTGACGGTCACTTTAATAATATGAGTAATACCACAGCCGGAATGGGTTTTATAATACTTGGGCATTTCTACCATCATAAAAAAATTATCGAAGAAAGATATCTCTAAATAGAAAAACGTTCCGCTTTTAAACGGAACGTTTTTTTATTATTCTTTTTTATTACAAATATTTTTTGATCTCTTCTATCAATTCTCCTTTTGTAATAGGGATACCCATTATTTTATTGTAGCCTTTAGCATCAACAAAATATACATCACGGATAATTTTTATCAGCTGCCCGTTGTTTATTTCCGGGATCAATACAGTATCAAAATTTCTTAAGATCTCGCCCAGGTTTTTCGGGAAGGGCCTGATGTAGCGAAGATGCGCATGCGAAACTTCTTTGCCTTCATTCTGCAGATCTTTAACCGCGCTCTTTATTGCGCCATAAGTTGATCCCCATCCAAGTACTAATACTTTTCCTTTTGCATTGCCGCTATCCAGTTTTTGTTCAGGAATATAATCTGCGATATTATCGATCTTCGCTTGTCTTGTTTTAACCATGTGTTGATGGTTATCATTATCGTAGCTGATATTACCTGTAATATCTTGTTTTTCTAAACCACCTACTCGATGCTCTAATCCCGGTGTTCCCGGTATTGCCCATGGGCGGACTAATTTTTCATCTCTTTTATAGGGCATTAATTTTTCTTCGCCTTCATCTAGTCTTTCTTTAAAAGAAACTTTGATCTCAGGAAGATCTGCAGCTTGCGGAAACTTCCATGGTTCAGCACCATTCGCAATGTATCCATCACTTAAAAATATTACGGGGGTCATGTGTTGCACACTGATACGAACAGCTTCGTACACAGCACTAAAACAATCACTAGGGGTAGAAGCTGATATAACAGGCATAGGGCATTCACCGTTTCTGCCGTAATAAGCTTGTAACAGATCACTTTGCTCTGTTTTAGTTGGTAAACCTGTACTTGGTCCGCCACGTTGAACGTTCACTATCAACAAAGGGATTTCAAGCATTACTGCTAAGCCCATTGCTTCAGCTTTTAATGCCATCCCTGGTCCGCTTGTTGTTGTAACGCCCAAACTACCACCATAACTGGCACCGATAGACGAAGAGATAGCAGCGATCTCATCTTCGGCCTGAAATGTTTTAATACCAAATGTTTTATACTTACTTAATTCATGCAAGATATCACTTGCTGGTGTGATAGGGTAGCTGCCTAAAAATAATTCTAATCCACTTTTATCTGCAGCAGCGATCAAACCATAAGACAAAGCTTGGTTACCCATAATGGAACGGTAAATACCTTTTTCCATTTTTGCTTTTTCTACCGTAAATCTTGTCCTGAAAGTTTCAGTGGTATCGCCAAAATTATAGCCGGCCCTTAACACTTTCACATTACTTTCCATGATCTCCGGCTTTTTACCAAATTTATCTTTGATAAAATCAATAGTGTTATCCATATCACGATTGTACATCCAATATAAAAAACCAAGTACAAACATATTTTTTGCACGATCTTTTTCTTTGGTGCCCATGGTGATATCTTTCAAGGCTTCCCTTGTCATCTTGGTCACATCCATTTTTATCACTTCAAAATTGGCAAGACTATTATCTTCTAAAGGATTAACACCTTCGGGATAATTAGCTAACCGTAAATTTTTAGAATCGAAGCCATCTATATTCGCGATAATGATCCCGCCCTTTTTGATAGCCTTCATATTCACTTTCAATGCAGCAGCATTCATGACTACTAATACATCGCAGATATCTCCGGGTGTAAAAACCTTATCACTGCTAAAGCGTAATTGATAGCCGCTAACTCCCGGTAAGGTTCCTATCGGGGCGCGTATTTCCGCAGGGAAATCAGGGAAGGTAGCCAGGTCAATACCTAATAAAGCGGTATTGTTAGTAAATTGACTACCAGTTAATTGCATACCGTCGCCACTATCTCCGGCAAATTTTATTACTACATCTTGCAGTACTTGTTCTTGTGTATCCATGTTTTATCTAAATATAACCGATGGTTAAAAAGTAGTGCAAGTTACGGCGAATTTCATTTTTATCCCAGTGATTTTATAAGTTTATCGTTATACGTAAATTGGCCATTTTTAAGTGAAATCTATAAAATTGTTAACACTACAAAACGGTGTTATTTTATTACTGATTAATCTTTAAATTTGGCTAAAACTTTATAATTATGGCTTTATTTAAATCGGGCAACCCTACGTTATCAGACAAAAGATTTCGCGATACAATCATCGAAGATGCTGTTGTGATCGACGATAATGCGATGACCATAAAGGGAACGCTTAACAAATTCGGTTTTTTATTTTTAATGACATTAGGTACAGCTTATTATTCCTGGCACCAGTTTGTGTTGGGAGGAAATGTTTGGCCATTGGTTCTTTTAGGCGCATTCGGAGGCTTAGGAGTAGCGATCGCTATAACGTTTAAAAAGGATTGGAGCCCTTACTTAGCACCCGCGTACGCTTTGCTGGAAGGGCTATTTGTAGGTAGTATCTCTGCTTTGTATGAATACAGTGCACCAAGTGGGCAAAATGCTTATGCAGGTGGTTATTCTGGGATCGTACTACAGGCTGTAGGCTTAACGTTTGCAGTAGTGATCGCAATGTATTTCCTGTACTCTTTCAGGATCATACAGGCTACACAAAAATTTAAAGCCGTTGTAGTAACTGCTACAGCTGGTCTTGCTATTTTCTATTTGGTTTGCTGGGCCATCAGTATGTTTGGTGTAGCAGCACCTTCTTTCATATTTCAGAATTCAGCTTTGGGTATTGGATTCTCTCTTTTTGTTGTGGCTTTAGCTGCATTGAATCTGATACTTGATTTTGATATGATAGAGCAGGGGGCTAAACTTGGTGCTCCAAAATATATGGAATGGTATGGTGCTTTCGGACTACTGGTTACTATCGTTTGGTTATATATTGAAATACTTCGTTTACTATCTAAGTTGAGCAAAAGATAATTACAACCAATAAAATCAATTAATAAAGCCTCCAATATTCGGAGGCTTTATTATTATACCAAGTCATTATTTAATGCTACTCAATACTATGTGATATTGTTTGGGTAAGGAACCTGGCTTATTATTGAAATTTCATATCATCCTTCGCTTTGTATGTATTAGAATAGAAAAAGCCTTGTATTGTTACAAGGCTTTTTCTATTCTAATATAGTGTGTTGTTTATTTCTTTATGAACTTCAGGTTCGTCACCTGGTTCTTACTATCGATAACTTTAAGTTCGTAGAATCCTGTTGGTAAATTGTTTAACTGGATGCTATTGGTAATATTATTAAAGCTATTTACTTCCATTAATGTCTGACCAATTGCATCAATAATAAGTGCACCCTTGATCACTGTATTTTGAGGCTTTGAAATATATAGTTCATCAGCAACCGGGTTAGGATAGATCTCTATATTATTGCTCGTATTCGGAGCAGGATTGATTGTAACGATAGAACTATAGTGAACAGTGCCATCATTGTCAACCTCTTTAAGACGATAATAATTTACTCCGTCAGGATATAGATCATCATCCGTTATAGAATATGCATTGATGTTATCAGAGCCGTTAACTGATCCTACATAAATAGTAAAGTTTACGCCATCAGTACTTTTATACAATTCATAATGATTTACGTTCAACTGATCACCAACCTGCCAGTTTACTTCTCCACTATTGGCGTTTAGTTGTTGTGCTGTTATAGAAACTAATCTGATTGGTAATATGATACAAGAACTGGTTACTGTTAATGATGAAGCTGTTGTATATAAACAAGCTGTTGCAGAAAGATCAGCTGCATTTGGTGCCAGAACTAATTGATAAACATCTCCTGTAACCAATGCAGTTGAAGAAGATGCAGTGTAAGCATTAGCAACCAAAGTACCTGTTAAAGAAGCGCCTACAAGCACACCGTTCTGCTTCCACTGGTAAGTAACGAATGAGTTAAGGCTAACATCATTACAAGCATCTGTTACATTAGCTGAAACAACTGTAGGTACTGTTGGACAAGCGGGTGTAATATATGCTATTGTAGGAGTAGGTTTTCCAACATAAATATCATCTATTGCGAAAGCATTACTTTGCCCATCTGTAGCGCTATTATTACTTCTGACAGCAAGCGTTACCGATGCTGCGTTAGGTTTAAAATTGAATCCGTATTGTGTATAGTTTGCACCATTGATAATGTGCGAGGCATTAGGAATATCCCCTGTTGTTTCAACGGCAACCCCATTTATTAAAAAAGTAAGATTAGGTGAAACATTTCCTGCCGGATGGCTCGTATATAAACTTCCCGCTGCTCCTTCATATAAACTTCTAACCCATATACTGAATTGGTAATTTTCATCCGGGCAAAGACCGCCAATAGTTTGTTGTATAGCGATTGCAGGAACTGATCCTCCATTGACTACCATTTGAAATCCACCACTATTAGAGCCGCCACCCAATAAAAACCAGTCTTGGTCATAACCATCATTCCATCCAGTAGAATTATTTGTAAGACCATCAAAAACATTATGATTACCTACGGCAGGACATCCGCCTGGAGCCAAACCATCATTAATATTATCTGTAATTGCATAAAAACCATCTGTAGGACCCGCTGCACCCAATGGCTGCATACCAAATGAAGTAGAATTAGGTGCGGTTAATACGCCTCCTGTTTGTGTTGAATTATATACCCCTGTTGGATCTAATACAATCCCACCTCCGCAAGAACCTGCATTCGGAGCTTTGAAATCCGATACTGCGCTTCCAAGACCTACTGAGTTTACTCCGAAGGTTCCGTTGTTCCAAAGGTTATTAGGACTTTCAGCATTATCGCAATATTGTGGTGCTGCTGCACCGCGTGCTGCTGGTGCTAAAGTTGCTATACATGGAGCTGGTCCACCAACTACGATCGTTGTTGTACTTACTTGGCTACAATTGCTGGCATCTTTTGCCATAACATAATATGTTCCGGCTGCTAAGTTCGAAATAGTAGCAGCAGGTATAGCACTAACCACAGTAAACACAGGTGTAGTGCTAGCTAACCAGCTAACTGAATCCGTTGCTGCAAGACCGCTTAACAGGATACTACCATTTGGTGTTGTTCCGCAAACAGCGTTAGTATTAGCTGAAGGCGTATTAGCAAAACCCGCTTTATATGGAGCTGTAGTTAAATTATAAGTAATAGTTTGGCAAATACCTGAAGTGGTACCGCTTTTAATGCTAATAGTGTAAACACCTGCAGCTCTACCGTTAAAAGTTACTCCGCCCGGAGCATTCACTACCAAACCGCCTGCCTGATCAAAAGCATCGCCCACAGCGTTATTATCTTGTTGAGAATGAACAAAACCATCAATTGTAACGATCGCAGGGTTGGCACCGCGATTACCAACTACCACAATGAATGAACCATCCGTAGATGCACAAGTACTTGGAGCAGTTAGTACTACTACGCTAACCACATTGGGACAACCTAATGCAGTATTTTGTGCGGAAAGTTTCACGGTTATAGACGACAATAATAGGGCTAAAATGAAAAATTGTTTCATTGGAAATTTCTTATAATTAATAAAAATTTAATGCAAATTAAAATTTACAGCAAGCTTAATTAGGATTTTACGAAGGGTATTGGATCAAGATCGGATATTCAAAGCGCAAGCTACGTAATATTTATTGTTTTATTATATTTTAAGCGTTGTTATTTTGAACAAATTATACAGTTATAAAAAGATAATAACCATATATATACCATTTTATATCAACCAATTATAATAATTACTAACATTAGAAAATAAAAAAAGCCGTTCTTTTCAGAACAGCTAAAAATATGCCAAATTTATATTAAATTATATTCTAAAGTGAGCAAAAGCTTTATTAGCTTCAGCCATACGATGCGTATCTTCTTTTTTCTTAAATGCAGCACCTTCACCTTTGCTTGCTGCTACTATTTCGTTCGCTAATTTATCAGCCATGCTACGTCCGTTTCTATCACGGCTGTACTTAACCATCCATTTGATGCTTAAAGAAGTTTTTCTATCAGCACGTACTTCAGCAGGGATTTGGAAAGTAGCACCACCAATACGGCGACTGCGAACTTCAACTCCCGGGGTAATATTAGCTAATGCTTTTTTCCAAACTTCATAACCGTTTTCGCCGGTTATTTTAGTTACTTTATCAATAGCATCATAAAAAATGATGTAAGCACCACTTTTTTTACCTTCCCACATTAAATTATTTACAAAACGAGTAACTAATTTGTCGTTAAACTTTGGGTCTGGTGCTAACGGTAATTTTTTGGCTTGCGCTTTACGCATGGTTCTTTATTTTTTATCTAACGGTATATTACCGAAAGAGTAGGTTTATACTATTTTTTTGCTTTTTCTTTCTTAGTTCCGTATTTGCTACGGCTTTGTTTACGGTCTTTAACACCGGCAGTATCTAAACTACCACGTACTATATGATAACGTACACCCGGTAGATCCTTTACCCTTCCACCACGAATCAATACGATCGAGTGCTCTTGCAAATTGTGTCCTTCACCCGGAATGTAGGCAATAACCTCAATTTTATTAGTCAAACGTACCTTCGCTACTTTACGTAACGCAGAGTTTGGTTTTTTAGGTGTAGTTGTATATACTCTCGTACATACACCACGACGTTGCGGACACGCATCTAAAGCTCTAGATTTACTTTTCGCTTTGATGATTTCTCTTCCTTTTCTTACTAATTGTTGTATTGTAGGCATTATTGACCCTTATTTTTAGGACGGCAAAGGTAACTGTCCTTTATCAAATTCCAAAATAAAACATCAAATATCTTTCAAATTCCAAAAAACAAATTTTCAAAGCCCAATTTCAAGTTCTGATATAAGCAGAAATTCCAAAACCGTCGAAGGTTTTGGAATTTGTTTTATTGTGATCTGGAATTTGCGAAGCTTAGATCTGATTCAACCAACCGTGCGTATCAGGTTCAGCACCAATATGTATCTGCTCTAACCTGCTTTTCAATTCAGGTGCTGTCTTCCAGGTGCTTACGTCAAATTTCATTACGTAATCCTGGTATTTTAATTCTTTAATTAAAGATATTGTAGCTGCTGTTCCGGCACCAAAAGCTTCACGTAACTGGCCTGCCTTATGCGCTGCAATTATTTCGTCAATGCTTAAAGCTCTTTCTTCAACAGTAAAGCCCATTTCTTTTAGTAATACTAACAGGCTGTTTCTTGTTACCCCCGCAAGAATGGTCCCATCCTCTAATCCCGGAGTAATAGCCGTGTTACCTATAATGAAAAATACATTCATAGTACCGCATTCCTGTACATATTTATGTTCAATCTCATCTGTCCACAATACCTGATCGTACCCGTTTTTCTGCGCTTCCGACGCTGCATATAAAGACGCTGCGTAATTGGCTGCTGTTTTTGCAAATCCAAGTCCGCCCTTAGCAGCTCTTACATATTTTTCTTCTACCGAAATCCGCATTGGGTTAGCGTAGTATGGGCCGGTAGGACTTAACAAGATCAAAAATTTAAAATGTTCGCCCGGTTTTACACCGATCATCTGGTCAGCATTAAACATGAACGGACGAATATATAAAGAATGATCTGCCTGCTTAGGGATCCACGCTCTGTCAAGATCGATCAGGGCACGCATACCATCTATAAATATTTCTTCAGGCACCTGCGGCATCATCATTTTTGCTGCCGAGATATTAAAGCGCTTAAAATTTTCGTAAGGCCTAAATATATTAATGTGTTTACCATCAATATCGTTGTATGCTTTGATTCCTTCAAAAATTGATTGTCCGTAATGCAGCACAGATAGAGATGGATCCAACAACAATGGTTGGTATGGTTTAATTGATGCGGTTTGCCATGCTCCATTAATGTAATCGACCTCCAGCATATGGTCTGTGAAGTATTTCCCGAATGGAAGATTCTCGACGCTCAAGTCTTTCAACTTGCTCTGTTTTACCTTTGTGATTTTAAAATCTGCTGCTGCGATCATAATCCTTAATTTTACTACAAAGTAACAAAAAAAAACTACATTAAAG
>JABDBG010000028.1 GCA_013288745.1 Bacteroidota bacterium | reverse complement strand
AGTGCAGGCGCCATTTTAAAATTTGTAAAAGTGCAAAAGAGCACAGCTTCAATATTAGAAGGAGAAAGCTTCCAATTATCCTGTACCATTTTTTCAGATCTTTTAACGAGATGGACCAGGATGCCTCGAACAATAGCGGAGGCAGAAAAATAAAAAATATCATGTTCGGGTTAACGTGGATAGCCGGCAAGCCGGGAATAAAGCTAATGCCTAACCCTGCTACTACCAATAAAATCGGATAAGCGATCTTTATTTTATTGGCCAGCATTTCTATCAAAACGATGATGGCTATTAGCGCTAAAACAAATGGTAGTGATTCGTGCATATTCCAAAAATAGCTATCAGATTTTATAGAAAAAAACTTAATATTTGTCCTCGCTGATCTTTATTTATGAAAGCCTTTCGAAGAATTAATATAAAAAACATACACTCTTTAAATAATCGGCAACAAAAATTAATTACTTTACAAAATAAAAAATACCATGGCAAAAACAAATATCTACCTGAACTTTCAGGGCAATACCGAAGAAGCATTTAATCTCTACAAATCAGTTTTTAAAACAGATTGGGCCGCACCGATTATGCGCATGGGCGACATGCCAACGCAAGAAGGAATGCCGCAACTTTCTGCTGCTGATAAAAACAAAGTAATGCATGTATCGCTTCCGATTTTAGGCGGTACAAATATTATGGGTACAGATATGCTTGAAAGTATGGGACATCATGTTAAAATTGGTAATAACACGACCATTAGTCTTGAACCCGATACAAAAGAAGAGGCCGACAGAATTTACAAGGCTCTTTCAGAAGGAGCAACTGAATTTGTTGCACCTCACGATGAATTTTGGGGCTATTGGGGTGTTTGTCTTGACAGGTTTGGTATTCGCTGGATGTTCAATGTTCCCAAATAATAAAATATATGGGTGATGAACAAAAAAAAACAGAGCCGGACAATACAGCGGTAAGAACTGCTTTATGGAGAGCAATGCATATTCTGGTTGATGCAAAGCCGCATATATTGGAAGATGAAATAGGCTTTAAATTAATTGCTCCGGATAAGGATTGGCAACAACGTCCTGATATGCATCCGGAGTTTACAAAACGGCTACGTGCATCGATCGTAGCACGTGCCCGTTTCATTGAGGACCTGATCATTGAACAAAGTAAAAAAGGAATTACACAGTATGTTATTCTTGGTGCAGGACTAGATAGTTTTGCGCAACGCAGGCCGGACATTGCATCTCAACTCCAAATATTTGAAATTGATCAGCCCGATACACAAAGCTGGAAACAACGCCGCCTGACCGAACTTGGTTTTGGCATTCCGCAAGGATTGCATTTTGTTTCTGTCAATTTTGAAAAAGCATCCTGGTGGGAACAATTATTAAAAGCAGGGTTTGATAGCAACAAACCGGCTGTTGTTTCATGCACAGGTGTTACATTATACCTTACCAGGGAAGCGATTATTTCTACATTAGCGCCGCTCGCTACACTGGCAGTCGGTTCAACACTTGCGATGAGTTTTTATTTACCCATGGATCTGCTGGATGAAGAGGATAAATTTTTGCAGCAGCTAGGTGAAAAAGGAGCACGCGAAGCAGGAACGCCATTTATAAGTTTTTTTGCGCCAGATGAGATATTGGCTTTAGCACACGAAGCAGGTTTTAAAGAAGCAAAAACAATATCTACAAAAGATATAGAGCAACTTTATTTTTTGAATAGGCCCGATCATTTACTACCCGCAAGCGGTGAAGTTTTTTTATTAGCGACGACGTAGACAACAATCCAATCTCCCCTATCCAAATAATCCTAAAAAACAGAAAAATATTTGCGTAGCTAAATAACTACACATATATTTGTAGTCAAATAGCTACATAATGAATTTAAGACGAGATGTATTTCAGGCCATAGCAGACCCAACAAGAAGGGCCATACTCTTATTGGTGGCCACACAATCCATGACAGCAGGTGCAATAGCAGCAAACTTTGACACCGCAAGGCCCACAGTTTCAAAACATTTACAAATACTCACCGAATGCGAATTACTTGGACAAGAGCATAACGGCAGAGAAATTTTCTATCATATCAATGCAAAAAAAATGCAGCAAGTAGCAGATTTTATTGAACCGTTCCGCAAAATGTGGGATGACAGATTTAATAAATTAGAAACCGTAATGAAAAAATACAAATCGAAAAAATAACATACTATGGAACAGAAAACTAAGATCAATGCCGAAGACGGCAAACAGGAATTAACGATCACAAGAGAATTTGATCTGCCATTGGAGCTGCTTTTTAAAGCCTATGCAGAAGCAGAAATTGTTGAGCAATGGATGGGAACAAAAGTGTTGAAACTTGAAAGCAAAAAGCATGGCAGTTACCAATTTGAAACTACAGATCCTAAAGGAAATAAATATGGATTCAATGGCGTGATACATGAGTTTAGCCCTAACAAGAAAATCATAAGGACATTTGAAATGGAGAACACGCCGTATGGCATTCAGCTCGAGATCTATGCATTTGAAAAATTGACCGACGACTCCAGCAAACTAACAATGCACGTGATATATGAATCAGTTGCACAAAGGGACCAGGTACTGAAATTACCTTTTGCCCAGGGCATCAACTTCGCACATAACCGATTACAAGACATCTTAAAAAAGTAAAATAATACACTATGGAAAAGAGAAATAAAATAATTTATTGGATCGCGACAGCCTTATTTTGCTTTGGTATGCTGACAAGCGGACTGGCACAATTATTTCATACAAAAGCAATGATCGATCTGGTTACTCCTTTAGGTTACCCGGTATATTTCCTGTCTATCATTGGAACCTGGAAAGTATTAGGTGTGATTGCTATTTTAGTCCCGCGATTTAAATTACTTAAAGAATGGGCCTATGCAGGTTTCTTTTTTGTTATGACGGGAGCTTTTGTTTCGCATCTGGCAAGTGGCGATTATAGTATAAAAGGGCTTATCGGGCCATTGATGCAAACTGTTTTTATTATCTTGTCGTGGTATTTCAGGCCTGCTGATAGAAAGATCAGTCAATTTTAATAATGAATACTATGAATCCCAAAATTGATTTTTATTTTGACAAAGCCCAAAAATGGCAGGAAGAAATTGAGCAATTGCGCGAGATCGTTCTTGACTGCGGGTTAACCGAAGAATTAAAATGGGGCTGCCCTTGTTACACACTTCAAAAAAGTAATATCGTTTTGATACATGTGTTTAAAGAATACTGTGCCTTGTTATTTTTTAAAGGCGCTTTACTAAATGATCCCCATGGTATTTTGATCCAACAAACAGAAAATGTACAAGCAGCGCGACAGATCCGGTTCACCAATGTGAAAGAAATAGTTAAGCAGAAAAAAATATTGAAGTCCTATATCTATGAAGCGATCGAAGTAGAAAAAGCCGGCTTGAAAGTAACTTTAAAAAAGGCAACAGAATTCAGCATGGCTGAAGAATTTAAAAATAAGCTAGATAAAAAACCTGCATTAAAAAAAGCTTTTTATGCGTTAACGCCAGGAAGACAAAGAGCCTACCTGCTTTATTTTTCTGCACCCAAACAATCCAAAACGCGGGAGTCAAGAGTTGAAAAATCTATTCCGCAGATCCTTGATGGGAAGGGATTAACTGATTAATCGAATTGTAAAGATCGCGGTTCGACAAAATAAAAAAAGTCCGGAATGTTTCTGGATTTTTTTGTTTTATAATTTTATTTGCTTCAGCACTTGCTGCAAATCAACATCACACCACTGCACCTGTTCATCTGCTTTAAACCAGGTAAGCTGGCGCTTGGCATAATTGCGGGTATTTTGTTTGATCATTTGTATGGCATATTCTAAAGAAATATCATCTTCCAAATAACTGAATAATTCTCTATAGCCTACGGTTTGTAAAGCATTTAGTTTTTTATATTGTTCTAAGCTTTTTACTTCTGCTTCTAACCCATCTTCCATCATCACATTTACGCGGGTATTGATCCTATCATACAAAGCCTCTCTCGGCATATCCAACCCTATCTTAATAATATCAAAATCGCGCGTTTTTTTATTGTGGGTTTGAAAATCGAGTATTGATCTTCCGGTAGATAATTTTACTTCTAAGGCACGCATCAATCTTGTAGGATTTTTATTTTCTCCTTTTGCATAATAGACAGGATCAACTTTTTCTACTTCTTTTTGCAGCCATTCTAATCCCTCCCATTCATAGTCAGCAATCACTTTTTCTTTTATTTCAGGAGAAATATTTGGCACTTCATCAATACCATGACAAAATGTTTTTACATACAAACCGGTACCACCAACCATGATGGCAATATCTTTTGTCTTAAATATTTCGTTGATACTTTTTAAAGCATATTTTTCAAAAATAGCCGTATTCATTTCATCCTGTATAGAATGAGAATTAATGAAATAATGTTTTACAGATGCTAATTCTTCAGCTGTAGGTTTAGCTACGCCAATATTTAACTCTTTGAAACACTGGCGGCTATCTGCCGAAATAATTTGGGTAGAAAAATGTTGTGCAAGTTGTAACGAGATATTTGTCTTGCCAACGGCTGTTGGACCAACAATAACAATGCAGGTTTTGTTCATGTGTAGTTTTGAGTTTGTAAAGAACTCAACAAACTTATTTTATGTGGTCATTTAAAATTCTTCGTGGCCGCTTTCTTCGCTGTGATCTTCCTCCGGAGCAGCTTCCTCGCCATCTTCATCCTGTTCACTAAATCCTTCCAGCATCGCCGCAGCGTTTAGATCGTATTTCTCTTCTACTTCCGCTAGGCGTTTATCGATCAAACCCTTTGTTCCATATTGAGACGGGCCAATACCTTCTGACCGTACATTTTTTGGATAGTCGATCTTTTTATCTTCTTCTTTATCTACATTGATCAGTTCTATATTGAAGGTCCAATGCTTTGTAAAATCATATTCGTAAATAAACTTCTGATTCGGGTCTTTTATTTCTGAACCGAGCGGTGTCTCTGACATGATCAAGGGTTCTGCCTTGTATACTTTATCAGGATATTTTTCTAAAGAAATTTCTCTTCCGCGTAACCAATTGTCGTTACTACGAAAAAAAGTAGCCTGAAACTTTGAATCAAACTCGTAAGCCTTCAATATGCTGGCATGCAGATCAGCAAATGTTTGCTTATGACGGATAACGATATCTCTGTATACGCTATCATCTTCTTCCCAATAAATCCTGAAACGTAATATTGCCATGGCGCAAAAATACTTTTTTAGTTTTTAAATAACAAGTTAGTTGTAAGTTATAAGTTCTAAGTAATAAGTCCGCAAATAATATACCTGAGTTTACTTATTACTTATAACTTATAACTTATAACTTACTACCTATAACCCCCAATTCAGTAGCTTTTTTTACCATAAAAGCATAGGCAGCATCATAATCATTAGGTATAACGCCGTCTAATATTGCCTCTCGGATAGCGGTTTTTATATCCCCAACCAATCTTCCCGGAGTCAATTTAAATGTTTCCATAATTAATTCGCCGGTTATAGGAGGTTGCCAGTTTCTCAATTTGTCACTTTCTTCTACTTCTAAACAGCGCTTGCGCACCATTTCAAAATTATCTAAGAAACGCTGTACTTTCTGTTTGTTTTTAGAAGTAATGTCCGCTTCGCATAAAGTCATTAGCGAATCAATATCTTCGCCCGCGTCAAACAATAATCTGCGTATAGCCGCGTCCGTTATATTTTCTTTGGTTAAGCTGATAGGGCGCAAATGCAATTCTACCATCTTACGCACAAATTTCATTTTATCATTTTGCGGCAGCTTTAATTGCGTGAATATCTTTGGCACCATTCTGCCTCCTACTACTTCATGGCCATGAAACGTCCAACCATGACCTTCTTCGAACTTTTTCGTTACCGGTTTTGCTATATCGTGCAAAACAGCGGCCCAGCGCAGCCATAGATCATCCGTCTTCTCGCAAATATTATCTACGACCTGCAAAGTGTGGTAAAAATTATCTTTATGTCCCTTTCCATCAATATATTCTGCTCCGGCCAGATCAACCATCTGCGGGAAAATAATTTTAAGCAATCCGCTTTTGTATAAAAGATCGAAACCTATCGAAGGCTTTTTGCATAATAATATTTTATTCAGTTCATCTGCAATACGTTCCTTACTCACGATCTTTATCCTGTTCGCATTATCGGTGATGGCGGCAAAAGTTTTTTCTTCGATCGTAAAATTTAATTGTGTGGCAAAACGAATGGCACGCATCATGCGCAATGGATCATCACTAAAGGTTTGCGCCGGCGCCAATGGCGTCTGAATATTTTTACGCTCTATATCTTTTATGCCTCCAAATGGATCAATAAGCTCACCGAAATTTTCTTTATTCAAACTAATTGCCAAAGCATTGATCGTAAAATCTCTTCTGTTCTGGTCATCTTCCAAAGTACCAATTTCAACTTCGGGTTTACGGCTGTCCTGACTATAACTTTCTTTTCTTGCCCCTACAAATTCTATTTCAATATCTTCAATAACAATTTGTGCCGTACCAAAATTTTTAAAGAAACTTACCGATGAAACCGGACTAAATTTTTCTGCAACCCGATGTGCTAAAGCAATACCATCTCCTATACAAACTATATCAATATCTTTTGTATTTCTCCCAATGATCTTATCACGCACAAAGCCCCCGATCAGATAGCAGGGCACTTGCAACTCTTCAGCAGCAGCAGCTATTTTTTTTAAAATAAGAAGTTCTTTATCGGTGCATTTGATGTACATCGTACAAAAATAACACCTTAGAAACAAATGGAGATAGCTATGTCTGATTTATGATTTTGAATAGTCATTATTCTAATAGCACTATCGAAATCAGCGATCGTAAATCAGCAATCAGCCATTACTTGGCATTAATCTTGTCAATATAGGTATCAACCAAAAACTAACAGAATTTACTGTGGGTTTTGACATTTTGACTATATATTGATACTTATGAATAAGAAATTTTTTTTGGATGGAACTGAGGAGGAAATGGAGTTTATGCCGATCATGCCCTTGAATGAAGACGCCAGTGAAGACAACGATACACAGGTAATTCCAGACGAATTACCCCTATTGCCATTAAGAAATACCGTGCTGTTCCCCGGCGTGGTTTTACCTATAACTGTTGGTAGAGACAAGAGCATTAAAGCCGTAAGCGACGCTTATAAGGCTGACAAATTGATAGGCGTAATAGCGCAAAAAGACAGTAGCGTTGAAGAACCCACAGTTAGCGATCTGGAAGAAATTGGGACTGTGGCAAAGATTGCCAAACTAATAAAAATGCCGGATGGTGGCACAACGATCATTATCCAGGGCAAAAAACGTTTTAAAGTTGAAGAAATTACTGCTGAAGATCCGTACTTCAAAGCCAAAATAAAAACACTTGAAGAAGATGTTTTAAAAGATGATAAAGATTTTAATGCGATGGTTGGCAGCATTAAAGACCTGGCTTCGCAGATAATCACTTTATCGCCCAATCTTCCCAGCGAAGCGGCGATCATTTTACGCAATATTGAAAACCCATCTTTCCTGATACATTTTGTTAGCAGCAATTTAAATACTGATATTAAAGAAAAGCAGAGCTTGCTCGTAATTAATAATATCAAAGCGCGCGCCGAATTATTAATGAACCTGATGCAAACTGAATTGCAATACACAGAATTAAAAAATAAAGTAACCAACAAAACAAGAGCTGAATTAGATAAACAACAGCGCGAATATTTTTTACAACAACAAATGAAGGCTATCAAAGAAGAATTGGGTGGCGATAATATTGCTGAAGTAAAAGAGATGCTAAAAAAAGCTGAAGGCAAAAAATGGCCGAAAGCTGCCAAAGAAATGTTTACCAAGGGCGCAGAAAAATTAGAAAGGATGCACCCCAGCACACCTGATTATTCTGTTGTGTACAATCACCTTGATCTGATGCTTGACCTGCCCTGGGATGAGATCACTGCTGATCAATACGATCTGAAGAAAGCAAAAAAAATATTGGACCATGACCATTACGGCATGCACAAAATAAAAGAACGCATACTGGAATATTTAGCCGTATTGAAATTAAAAGGCGATATGAAAAGTCCGATCTTATGTTTTGTCGGCCCTCCGGGGATCGGTAAAACAAGTTTGGGCAAAAGCATTGCCAATGCTGTTAACAGAAAATATGTAAGGGTGAGCCTGGGTGGTTTGCATGATGAAAGCGAGATACGCGGACATCGTAAAACCTATATCGGCGCTATGCCGGGAAGAATCATACAATCTATCCGTAAAATAAAATCAAGTAACCCCGTAATGATATTGGATGAGATCGATAAAGTTGGTAATGATCAACGTGGCGATCCCTCTTCTGCATTGTTGGAAGTATTGGATCCTGAACAGAACAATAATTTTTATGATAATTATTTAGAGCTGGAATATGATCTAAGTAAAGTATTATTTATCGCAACAGCAAATAATATCAGCAATATTCAACCTGCATTACGTGATCGTTTAGAGATCATTGACCTGAGTGGCTATGCCATTGAAGAAAAAGTTGAGATCGCTAAACAATATTTATTACCAAAGCAACAGGAAGCACATGGTTTAAAAGACGTTAACATAAAAGTAAGCGATGCGGTACTGGAAAAAATAATTGAAGATCATACAAGAGAAAGCGGTGTTAGAGAATTAGACAGGCAGCTTGCCGGCGTAATGCGCAACCTTGCTAAACAGTATGCGTTAAAAGATAAATTAAAGCCAACAGTAACGCAAGCCGATATTCAGAAAATATTAGGCAAGCCAAGGTACAGCAATGAAATGTACAAGATCGCAAACATGGCGGGCGTAGCCGTTGGTTTAGCCTGGACCTATGTTGGTGGTGATATTCTATTTATTGAAAGCTTATTAAGCGATGGTAAAGGAGAATTAAAACTAACAGGTAACTTAGGTAACGTAATGAAAGAAAGTGCGATCACCGGTTATACCTGGTTACAGGCCAATGCGAAAAAATTAAATATCGATCCTGAATTATTCAATAAGAAAAATGTTCACATCCATATCCCCGAAGGGGCAACACCCAAAGATGGTCCGAGTGCAGGTATAACTATGACAACCGCCTTAGCCAGTGCATTCAGCGGAAGAAAAATAAAACCTTACTTAGCAATGACCGGCGAAATGACCTTACGCGGACAAGTGTTACCGGTTGGAGGAATAAAAGAAAAAGTATTGGCTGCAAAACGTGCGGGCCTAAAAGAGATCATCATGTGCTGGCAAAATGAAAAAGATGTTGATGAGATCAATCGCTTATACATCAAAGGCATTAAATTTCATTACGTAAAAACGATGCAGCAGGTGCTTGATATTGCGCTTAGTTAATGGTAAATGAAAACATCGTTATAATAAAAAACGCCCAATTAAAATCGGGCGTTTTTTTATACTTTAAAATTTTAAACAGCTCATCACATTTACCATTTACAATTAACCATTTACCATTAAACTAGTTTCCTACCATTTCGCGGGCATTCGCTAACGCAGCAGCAGTAGGCTTTTCACCGCTCAACATATGCGCAATGGCTGTGATACGCTCGTCACCTGAAAGCTGGCGAATAGATGTGGCGATCTTATCTCCTTTGATTTCTTTGTAGACAAAATAATGCGCATCTGCTTTAGCGGCAATTTGCGGTTGATGCGTAATAGATATCAATTGGTGAGAAGCAGATAACTCTTTCATGATCAAACCTACTTGCTTGGCAGCTTCACCACTAATGCCGGTATCTATCTCATCAAATATCAATGTAGGTAATTGTAATTTTTTTGCGACCAATGATTTGATACAAAGCATTAACCTGCTTAACTCTCCACCACTTGCCACTTTACGCAATGGTTCAAAGCGATTGCTTTTATTGGCATCGAATAAAAACTCGATGGTATCGCATCCATAGCTGTTCAATGCACTCGTTGTTACTTGTATCTTTATCTGAGCATTTGGCATACCGACCTGCGCTAATAATATATTAACCTGTTTAGCAAAAGGCTCTGTTGCTTTTTTTCTGTTGGTTGATATTGTAGCGGCTAATTTTTCTGCCTGTTGCAATAATTGCGCAACTTCTTTTTCTTTTTTTATGATGGTTTCAGTGATATTAAATATCGCTGTCAGCTTTTCCTGCAATGAATCTTTGATCGCTAATAATTCATTGGTTGTATTTACACCATGCTTCTTTAATAATTTATAGCCCAGTGCCATTTTATCGTTTACGATCTGGATACGTTCTGCGCTGTATTGTACGCCATCGTTTATTCTTTCCAATTCGTCGGCGATATCCTGTAATTCAACCTGTGAGCTTAGCAAGCGTTTTGTCAATTCAGGAATATCGCTATGGTACTGCTCCAACGAACGAAGCTTATTGCTTAATACTTTTAATTGCTGAACGATCGGTTGTTCCGTTTCTTTTAATTCTCCATAAATGCCGCCCAGCTCCTGCTTTACACTTTCTGCATTGCTTAATAATTTTAATTCCGCGTCCAGCTCTTCCAGTTCGTTCTCTTTTAATCCTGCTTCTTCTAATTCATCAAATTGAAACTTATTATAATCGAGTTCTTTATTGGCAGTAGATTGTTCCAGCTGCAATGCTTCCAGTTCTTTTTTTGTTTTACTATAGCGAAAAAAAATGCCGCTGTATTCTTGTAACAGATCTACATTTCCTGCTAAAGCATCCAACACTTCTCTTTGAAAATCATTATCACCTAATTCTACCGTATCAAATTGCTGGTGCAGATCAACCAGCATTGAACTCAGTTCTTTTAACTGGTTTAAATTAACGGGCGTATCATTAATGAATGCACGTGATTTACCGTTGGCAGTAATTTCTCTGCGCACTATTACTTCACTATCCACCTCAAGATCGTTAGCAATAAAAAAGTCTTTTATCTCTTTACTTTTTGCAGATCCAAAGAAGCCTTCTACAACACATTTTTTATCTTTGGCTGACAATACGCTGCTATCAGCTCTTTCTCCCAAAACAAGGCTCAGGGCGCCAACCAGGATACTTTTACCTGCACCTGTCTCACCTGTGATGATATTCAGTTTGGATGAAAAATCAATACTTATTTCATCGATGATCGCGTAATTCTGTATGTGTAATTTCTGAAGCATAGATTGCAATTAGCCGTTAGCAAATTAGCAAATTCGTTGGGTATTTTTTACAATTATTTCGGATTGTGCTAAAATAAAAATAGCCCGCAAACCGCGAGCTATTCTGTACTATATTTTTTGGGATTATTTTACTTCGATAGTATCGTTCAAATCAGTATCAACAAGGATACGTCCGCAGTTTTCGCAAACGATCACTTTTTTACGCAATTTGATCTCACTTTGTTTTTGAGGAGGAATAGCATGAAAACAACCGCCACAGCTATCTCTTTCTACGGGAACAACCGCTAAACCGTTACGATAATTCTTACGGATACGATCGTAGCTCATTAACAATCTTTCATCAACATGACTTCTTGCTTCTTTCGCTTCTTTATTATATTGTTTTTCTTCTTTTTCAGTTTCAGCAATGATCTTTTCCAGTTCACTTTTTTTACCACTTAGGTTAGCTTCTTTGGTAGCAACCGCCTTTTTAGCAGCTTCCAATTGTTTTGCTTTTTCAGCAATATCATCCGTTGCATCTTTAATATGCTTTTCGCTAAGCTTTACTTCTAAAGTCTGCATTTCAATTTCTTTATTGATCGCTTCAAACTCACGGTTGTTCTTAACGTTATCGCTTTGTTTTTCGTATTTCTTAACCAATGCTTCAGATTCCTTAATGGTTTCTTTCTTTGTGTTAATGAACTCCTGCATACCGTTAATTTCTTCTTCTACACGAGTTTGACGAGCGTGTAAACCTTCGATTTCATCTTCAAGGTCTTTTACTTCGATTGGCAATTCTCCTTTCAAAATTGAAATTTCATCCAATTTGCTGTCAACTTTTTGTAACAAAACCAGTGCATTTAATTTTTCTTCAACAGAGAAATCTTTTACGGCTGCCATATGTAGTTTATTTGTAGTTTTTAATTAGAAATATAGAACAGGATTAGTTATGATACCTGTTTTAAGGACGGCAAAGTTAAGGAATTTTTTGCTCAAAATATCAAATAATAGGTCTATTGTGAATTGTTCGCTCTCATAGTGCCCGATATCGGCAATTACCAGCTTCCCGTTGGCATCAAAGAATTCATGGTATTTCACATCTCCTGTAACGTAGAAATCTGCGCCAGCAGCTATTGCAGCCCCCGTCAGGAAGCTGCCGGAACCTCCGCAAAGGGCTATTTTTTGCACTTTTTTACCCAGTAATGGCGTATGCCGAATAACTGATAATTTAAAGGCTTTTTTCAATAGGTCAAGAAAAACCCCCTCAGAAACGGGTTTTTCAAGTTCTCCAACCAGGCCACCCCCTATATTTTGGTGAATATTATCCAAAGAAACAACGTCATAAGCCACTTCCTCGTAAGGATGGGCTGTTTTCATGGCTTTTAAAATGTCGTTTTCAATCCATCCCGGGAAAATGATTTCTACCCTCGTCTCCTTTTCAGTATGTCTTTCGCCCGGTTTGCCTACATAAGGCTGGGTGCTTTCATTACCCTTGAAAGTCCCTTCGCCCGCAACCGTAAAACTGCATTCGCTGTAATTACCTACTTGTCCGCCTCCGGCAGAAAAAATAGCATCCCGGACGGCTTCCAGTTTTTCTATCGGAACAAAACTGATGAGTTTTTTAAGAATATCTTTTTTAGGCTGTAATATTTTCCTGTTGACCAGGCCAAGTTGATCAGCGATCTTTCCATTAACACCATCTATTATGTTATCAAGATTTGTATGGATCGCATAAATGGCAATATCGTTTTTAATGGCTGTAATGATCGTTTGCTCCACATAATTTTTACCGGTGATCTTTTTCAAGCCGCCAAAAATGATTGGATGGTGTGCCACGATGAGGTTGCATTTTTTTGCAATGGCTTCTTTTACCACTTCTTCGGTGGCATCCAGGGCTGTAATAATTCCTGTGCACTCCCACTGGCCATTGCCGGTTATCAAGCCTGCATTATCATAAGGCTCTTGTAAGCTAAGCGGAGCAATTATTTCTAAATAAGAAGTGATATCGTGGATTTTCATTCGATAAAGGTAAAGATGTGAATGGATAATTGGTTAATTGATAATGGATAATTATAAAGCTGTGATAATGATTAGAAACTTTCAGTTATCATTTCTCCATTCTCCAATTATCCATTATAATAAAACATTTATCTTCATACTATGAGACTACTTACAGCCCTAACGCTATCGCTGTTATTTTTACATGCAACAGCCCAGAAGAGATCGGCGTTTGTGAGTGGTCGTGTGGTAGATGAAAATGAGCGGCCCCTCGCCAATGTTTCTGTGATCGTTTTAGGCAAAAGAAGCGGCGTTGCCACAAACGATAGTGGCTACTTTAAAATAACAGTTGCTGCAGATAAAGCAATAGCGATCGTTTTTTCTTACACCGGTTATACCGAAACACAGTTCAATTTTTTTTTAAGTGAGAACGAAGAAGATAAAAAAATCGTCCGCCTTGAAAAAAACGCTCAGTCGCTGGATACGGTAACAGTTGCAGCCGCAGATAATCAACAAAGAGATGTTGGCATCACTAAACTAAATGCTGTTTCCGCAACTACATTGCCTACAACAACGGGCGGCGTTGAAGGGTTAATAAAGATATTAGTTGGCAGCAATAATGAATTGACCAATCAATACAGCGTGCGGGGTGGTAACTATGATGAAAATTTAATTTACATCAATGACTTTGAAATTTTCCGTCCTTATTTAGTAAGAAGCGGACAACAGGAAGGTTTAAGTTTCATTAATCCCGAGCTTACAAAGAATATCAGTTTTTACAACGGAGGCTTTCAGGCAAAGTATGGCGATAAGATGAGCAGTGTGCTCGATATACAATATAAAGATCCTAAACAATTTGCAGGCTCTATCGATATCGGGTTATTAGAACAGGGTTTTCATATCGAAGGTGCTTCAAAAAAACACCGGCTTACTTATTTGCTTGGCGCAAGGAACCGTAGTACGAAGGACCTGCTTAGCTCTCAGGAAACACAAGGCATTTACGTACCAAGCTCTTCTGATATCCAGGCCTATATTACTTATCAGCTGGCAGAAAAATGGCGGCTGGAATTATTGGGCACCCTTTCATCAACTAAATTTTTATTCATCCCTCAATCCGTTGCAAAAACATCTTCGGTGATATCTCCATTTTTCACCAGCAATATTGGTTTGGATATTTTATTTGACGGACAAGAGAAAGATGGCTACCAAACAAATTTTATTGGCCTCACTGCTATCAATGAGCCTTCAACCAAATTAAAATTGAAATTTTTATTGAGCCATTACCAGGATATTGAGACAGAGAATTTTGATATCGCAGGTACTTACTTATTTGGTGAAAGAGATTTTGATAAAGGCAGCAGCACTTACGGACAGATCGTTAATCCTTTAGGCGCGGGCTATTACCAGAATTATGGGCGTAATGCTTTGAATATCGGCGTATGGAACATCACACATAAAGGCAGCTATGAAACAGGCATCCACTTGATACAATGGGGTGTTACAATGGAACAGACAAATATCAAAGATAAATTATACGAATTTGAATTTCAGGATAGCGCCGGTTATTCTATTCCGCAAAATGGCAATAACCTTAGCAGCTTTATTAATTCTACTGCCGATCTTTCTATCCAAAAATACAGCGGTTTTTTGCAAGACAATATCAATTTAACGCACGCAAAACAAAACGTGATCCTACAAGTTGGCGCGAGATACAATTACAATTCACTCAACCATGAATTTTTAGTAAGTCCGAGGGCACAGCTAAGTTTAAAGACAAAAAAGAATATCATTTACAAATTAGCTGCGGGCATTTACGACCAGCCGCCTTTTTACAGAGAATTAAGAAGGCCTGATGGAACGGTTAATCCTGATGTGAAAGCGCAAAAAAGTTATCAGCTTGTTGCAGGTATGGAATATGACTTTAACTATGGTGACAGGCCTTTTCGCTTAACTACAGAAGCTTACTATAAAAGATTGTGGGATGTTAATCCTTACGACATAGATAATTTACGCATTCAATATTTTGGAGAGAATGATGCGAAGGCATACGCCGTTGGTGCTGAAGCAAGATTGTACGGAGAGCTGGTAAAAGATGCAGAAAGCTGGATAAGCTTAGGCATTGGAAGCACGAAGGAAAAAATTGACAACGATTTTTATTACCGCTATGAAAATGCAGCGGGACAATTTATCACGTCACAATCTTCAGATAAAGTTGTAGCAGATAGCGCTAAAGAAACCATTAGCTGGATACGCCGTCCAACAGACCGTTTGATAACATTAGGTATGTATTTGCAGGATTATTTATCTACCAATAAAAATATACGCGTGCATTTGAATATGATATATGGCAGCAATATGCCTTACAGTATTCCCAATGTTCCTCAGTTCCGTGATGCTTTAACCATTGATCCATACATACGGGTTGATATTGGATTTAGTGCTTTGTTATTGGGTGAAGAATCTAAACGCAGAAGTCATAGTCCGTTTAAACCATTCAAAACTATTTGGGCAAGTTTGGAGATATTTAATCTTTTAGACAGGGCCAATACAATTTCTTATCAACTGATAAAAGATTTTGCTAATAATACTTACGCGATACCCAATCGTTTAACGCCAAGATTGCTTAATTTAAAACTGATCGCAAGGTTTTAGTTACCATCAAAAATTTATGGAATTGATTGGTATAGAAAAATCGAACCTGCCATTTGCGACTGTAATACTATCTCCGATATTACCATTATACAATCCTGAAAAAAGTAATTTCCCCTCTGTGCTTTCCGAACTTCCAAATCCAATTTCTACAAAATAAATATTCGCGGTGCCTGTTAACAGTGTATCGCTATTGAAACTATTTTGTTGTAATAAATGGAGCGTACATGTATTTGATGCAAATCTTTGTCCGCTCAATGCCAAAAAATCATTCCCGCTAAAATTTTTGGATACTGGCAGTAATATAGAAATCTCCGTATACTGTGGAAAAAAATCATAAGCAATGGCTGCATCAGGAGCTATTTGCCAAGATATAGCAAGTGTATCAAATGGGCTTGAGGTAACAGTCTTAGTTAGTGTAGGAACCGTATTACCATTATAGAGATACGGATTACTATATGGAACATTATTAATGTAGTTGCTCGCGATATTATAGCCATAGCTAGTTAACCTGCTTAAGTTCGGATCATTTTGATCAGGAAAGAAATTGCGCGGCGGTTTTGGTTTAACACATCCTGCAATTAAAAAAAACATTACGCCTCCAATTATATATAAAGTATGTCTCATTGGTACCTCCTTGTATTTTTTGGTTTATTATAATAAAAATTATACCCAAGGGTCAACTGCATCGGTGCAACAAATTTATAAGACAATGGATATCCTCCTTCACTTGCATCCATTCCGGTTTGGATATGTAGCATAGCCATTAAGTTATTATGGAATTTGTATGCTACTTCGAAAGCGGCTACAATAGATGTATTATCGAAGTTGACGTCAGGGTTCAATACCGTGTAATTATTTTTATCGGGATTAGCATATTTTACAATAAAAGTCTGATTGCAAATACCAAGTAACAGATTAACATAGATAAAGTCTTGCCGCTCTTTATCAACAATAAAATGGACGGTTGTTCCACCAAAGAGAGTAAAAATATAGGGACGCACCTTTTCTGTTACATTTATTGATTGTGGTAAAGACGGATTCACAGTATAAGCTTTTACATTACTGTTTCCTGCTATTGGAATATCATAATTCGCTTCCAGAAAAAATACGTTCCAACGTTTACGGGTTGGTTTCCATTGCAAAGTAACCGGGATATGATAGAATGCCTGGTTAACATTATCGCTGATATCTTTTGAAATACCTGTTGAAAGACCAACAAAACATTGCGCGCTGGCAGATAAAGAAAACAAAACAAAGCAAGTTGATACAGTGAGTAGTTTGATCATAGTAACAATATTAATCGTTTAGTAATGGTCCGTTCGCTAAACAATGATAGAACTTATTTATTACATATACTAGCTACGGCAATAAAAGGTTGGGTATTATTCCCGATAATGAAAACAGAATTCCCGATATAGAAAATGGACCCTAATGATCCATTCTATAAATATCTATGGCAAATATTTTATTTAAAATAACTGAGGTTAGTCTTAGGTGTTAGTGTCAGCAATGTTTCATACATCAGCTTGATCGTATTTTCTACATCATCTTTATGCAACATTTCTACTGTTGTATGCATATAACGAAGCGGGATGGAGATCAATACACTAGGGCAACCTTCATTGGCGTAAGCAAACGAATCAGTATCTGTACCTGTGCTTCTGCTTACGGTGTGTAACTGTGTAGGGATCTTATTCTTGGCAGCTACATCCTGTACCACATCCAATAATTTATTATGTACTGCGGGGCCAAATGTTAATGACGGACCCTTACCACAAACCGTATCGCCCTGTATGATCTTATTGATCATCGGTGTAGATGTATCATGCGTAACATCGGTAATGATAGCAATATCAGGCTTAATTCTACGCGCGATCATTTCTGCACCGCGTAAACCAATTTCTTCCTGAACAGCATTTACTATGTATAAACCGAAAGGCAGTTTCTTTTTATTTTCTTTTAATAATCTTGCAACTTCTGCGATCATAAAGCCGCCGACACGGTTATCAAATGCACGGCCTATTAAATAATCGTATGCCAATTCTTCGTACCCATCTTCATAGGTTGCAACAGCGCCGATATGTATACCAAGGTCTTCCACTTCTTTTTTAGTTCTTGCCCCGCAATCCAAAAACAAATTATCCACTTTAGGTTGTGTTTCTTTATCGGCACTTAATCTTGTATGAATAGCCGGCCAGCCAAACACTGCTTTTACAGCACCCTTTTTCCCGTGAATCAATACACGCATAGAAGGTGCGATCTGGTGATCTACGCCACCGTTTCTTTTCAGATAGATCAAACCATCTGCAGAAATATAATTAACGAACCAGCTTATTTCATCTGCGTGCGCTTCTATTACTACTTTAAATGGTGCAGAAGGATTGATAACACCTACGGCCGTTCCATAAGGATCTGTAAAAAATGAATCGGTATAAGGTTTTACATACTCCAGCCACATTTTTTGTCCGCTACTTTCAAAACCTGTTGGCGAGGGATTATTGATATATTTTTTTTAAGAACGTGTAAGACTTTTCTGTCAGTATACTTTTTGCTTTTTTAGTTTTTACTGCTGCTTTTACTGCTTTTGCCATTGCTATTAATTAAGAATTATTGTTTGATAGTTATTGCGGGAGAAAGTATGGAATCACTTTTATTATTATTCTTGTCGATCAATATAAATTTAAAATGACAAATATCATCGCTATCACATTTTGCTCCTATAATCGGATAATTAGTTCCCGTAACATTATTTATAAAACTAACAATAATATCGCCGCCCTGATTACTTGCTGCAGAAAATACAGGTAGCCCATAATTTTGAGAAAACTGACTAAACGCGCAAGGAACTATTTCCTGAACATTCAGGGTATCTGCTACATTTGGTTGGATATCTTTAAAGGAAAGTGTAAAAATCAAAAGGTCGCCATCATTGATCGTTGTACTGTTTACAGACTTGAAAGTTAAGACCGGTCTGGTTGATTTATCTTTTTTACAACCAAGAAATATCAAGCTAATTGCTACAATTAAAATTGTGTACCGCATCTTTGTGTATTAATTACCAAATTTAATGATAGAAATTGAATACTGCTGTTAAAAATATGGATCTCCCGGAAAGGATATTTACGGCTACCTCAGGGAGCTTTAACAGCCTGGCGCTGGAGTTATTTCATTATCAGTACAGTAACAATGCCATTTATCGCCAATATTGTCAAACGCTTAAGGTGGTGGCCAATGCAATTGATTCGATAGAAAAGATACCTTTTTTGCCGATCAATTTTTTTAAGACCCACCCTATCACTACGACGGAATTTATGCCTGCTATAATATTTGAAAGCAGCGGCACCACACAAACCATCAACAGTAAACATTTAATAAAAGATATCGGCGTATACGAAACAATCTTTACCAATTGCTTTAATTTATTTTACGGCAGGCCGGAAGAATGGTGCATTATTGCATTGCTTCCCTCCTATCTCGAAAGAAATAATTCATCGTTGGTATTGATGGCCGATAAACTGATACAACAAAGCAAACATCCGCAAAGCGGATTTTATTTACAGGATACGGCGGCTTTGTACAAAACCATCGTTTCACTGGAAAACAAACAACAAAAAACTTTACTGATCGGTGTAACATTTGCCTTGCTTGATTTTGCTGAAAAATATTCATTGCCTTTACAATACACAACCATTATGGAAACCGGTGGCATGAAAGGGCGAAGAAAGGAAATGACGCGCCAGGAAGTACATAATATCTTGTGTAAAAACTTTCAGGTACAAAATATTCATTCTGAATATGGCATGACGGAATTATTGAGCCAGGCATACTCAAAAGGTGATGGCTCTTTTAATTGTCCGCCCTGGATGAAAATATTGATACGGGATGAAGATGATCCATTAACCGTTCACACATCTACCCAAAACAAAACGCTTAGCGGGGCTATTAATGTTATTGATCTCGCCAATATATATTCCTGTTCTTTTATCGCAACAGAAGATGCAGGCAAGCTATTTCCAGATGATAGTTTTGAAGTATTGGGCAGGCTAGATAATAGTGATATCAGGGGTTGTAGCTTGCTTGCCTTATAAGTTAAAAGTCAAAACCCATAGCTATTAACTTATGGGTTTTGACTTTTAACTTCTGATTTATTTTTTACACCGCAACATTGAAGTCTCTAAGCGCATCATTCAAACTTGTTTTCAAATCCGTAGAAGCTTTTCTTGTGCCGATGATCAATGCGCAACCAACACTGTATTCTCCTGCAGGAAATTTTTTAGTATATGATCCCGGTATCACCACACTTCTTGGCGGAACAATTCCTTTATACTCGATCGGTTCAGCACCACTCACGTCAATTATTTTAGTAGATTTTGTCAGTACCACGTTTGCTCCGAGCACAGCTTCTTTTTCAACCCTAACGCCTTCTACTACAATACAACGGCTACCGATAAAACAGCCGTCTTCAATAATAACCGGACTTGCCTGCAAAGGTTCTAACACGCCGCCAATTCCTACGCCGCCGCTCAAGTGAACATTTTTACCTATCTGCGCGCAGCTGCCAACTGTTGCCCATGTATCGACCATTGTTCCTTCATCAACATAAGCGCCGATGTTTACGAAGCTGGGCATCAGCACTACATTCTTAGCTACATAAGCTCCATATCTTGCGACAGCGCCGGGCACTGCTCTTACTCCCAGTGCGGCGTAACCGCTTTTTAATTTCATTTTATCATAAAACTCAAATGGAGGCATTGTTAATGTTTCCATAGTTTGAATACCGAAGTACATTAATATGGCTTGCTTTACCCATTCATTTATCTGCCAGCCATTGGCGGTTGGTTCGGCGGTACGTAATCTTCCTTTATCAACTTCTTCAATTACCGTTTTTACTGCTTCGGTATATTTTGTGTCTTTTAGCAATTCTCTGTTGGTAAATGCCGATTGTATCAATTCTTGTAGATCCATTGTATTTTATTTTTCGCGAAAATAATTAATAGTAAGTGTAAAAAATAATTTTGATGCTTAATCCTTTACCGGATGCTTTTCGTGCAGGTAGATCATCTTTAATTTGGCGTACTTCTGTAAGGTAGTATTGGCGTGTAATATGGCCAATAACCATCCTCTCCAGCCATCTAAAAATCCCCTTCTTAATATAAATGCTTTTATAAATGTAAATGCCGGGCTCAGCATCAGCTTTCCGAAACCGGGATTTTTTTTACCTGTTCTGAAATATTCCTCTGCTGAAAGGCTACTGTATTTATCCATCTTTATAAAATGTTCTGAAACACTTCTATAAGTATAGTGCAATAAAAATCCTTTCAATTGAATGGTTTTAAGATACGGCCTGAACTCAAGGTCTTCATGCACCAGTTTATCGTTCCATTTGGCAAAAGATTTATGGTAAAGCCTTGCCTTTACATCAGGATTTTCCATGCCATGCCGGATGAATTTTCCGTAATAAAAATTTAATCTTTTTAGCAGGTATATTTGTTGTGTATAGCCTTGTTGTTTTACTTCCAGGATACTTTTGATCAGGTCCTCGTCTAACACTTCATCCGAATCCAATACCAAAACATAATCGTTTTCGGCATGCGTTACGGCAAAATTGCGCTGCTTGCCAAAACCCATCCATGCATGTGTAATGAATGTTACCCCTTTTTCAATGCATATCTTTTTGGTACCGTCAGTGCTTCCATTATCTACCACAATAATTTCATCACATACTTTCCATGCAGCATCAATAGTGGCAGCAATATTTTGCTCCTCATTGTAGGTTATTATGATAGCTGATAATTTCTCCATTTAAAGCGTGCAATATACAAGATAAAAGACTTTAAATCAACCTTTGCGCTTCTCAAAAGCAACTGTACCTTTGCGCTGTTCTATTATAAAGGGAATTATTATGAAAATAGGGTATGATGGAAAGAGGGCTTTCCAAAACAAAACAGGTTTGGGTAATTATATCCGTTCGCTCATTGCTATTCTTACCACTCATTATCCACAAAACGAGTATATATTATTTGCACCAAAACAAACAGATCTGTTTGATACTGCAGTATTTCCAAATACAACAGCTATTTTTCCACAAACTGCCATCGGTAAAAAATTCCCTGCGTTATGGCGAAGGAGCGGTATGCTGAAAGATATTGTAAATAGTAAGGTTGATATTTTTCACGGGGTTAGTAACGAGATACCGAATGGCATAGAACGTACCGGCGTAAAAACAGTTGTTACAGTACATGACCTTATTTATGAACGATTTCCTGAAACATATACATTAGATGTACGCTACGTAAGCCGTTGGAAAATAAAACATGCCTGCAAAAAAGCTGATGCGGTTATCGCTATCAGTCAGCAGACAAAAGATGACCTGATGAATTTTTATAGGGTTGATGAAAATAAGATCTCGATCTGCTATCAAAGCTGTAACCCTATATTTCAAAGAGTAGTTGGTACGGAAGAAAAAACTATAGTAAAGAAAAGATACAATCTGCCAGATAAATATTTTCTTTTTGTAAGCTCTATCACCGCAAGAAAAAACCTGATCGCTGTTTGTGAAGCACTTGTGATATTGAAAGACAAAATAAATATTCCTCTTGTTATTATTGGCAACGGCAAAAAAGAAAAGGAAGAAGCTAAAAATCTAATGCAGGCGAATGGCATTGCCGATCGTTTGATCTTTTTAAATGACTTGCCGCAATCAAGAGCGCTTCATTTTACCACCGCTGAAGATTTTCCTGCTATATATCAACAAGGTTTAGCATTGGTGTACCCATCCATATTTGAAGGTTTTGGCGCACCTTTGTTAGAAGCTTTGTGCAGCGGTTTGCCGGTGCTTAGCAGTAATGCATCTTGCTTACCGGAAGTTGGCGGTGATGCGGCAATGTATTTTTCGCCGCATGACCATGCTGCTTTAGCTGCGCAGATGTTACAGATTTCGACTGATGATAATCTAGTCATTTCTATGAGGGAAAAAGGATTTACACAGGCGCAGAATTTTACTACCCAAAAATACGCTGATAGTATAATGAAGGTTTATCAAAAAATACTATGATAGATTTTACAAATGATATTGAAGCTTGTCTGCTTGTATTACAAAACGGCGGACTGATACTATACCCAACCGACACGATCTGGGGTATTGGTTGTGACGCTACCAATGAAGCGGCTGTCGAAAAGATCTTCCGGTTAAAGAAAAGAGCCGATGAAAAAAGTATGATCGTTCTGCTGGCAGAACAAAGAGATCTTTTACATTATGTAGCTCAACCTGACCTGGGTGTCTTTGAATTTTTAAATGAAGTAAATAAACCAACAACGGTTATTTATAATGATGCGATCGGGTTAGCAGAAAATGTTGTCAATAAAAATGGAACGATTGCCATCCGGATAGTTAATGAAGTATTTTGCAAGCACTTGTTGAAACGTTTTCGTAAACCTATCGTATCTACCTCAGCTAACGTTTCCGGCTATCCGCCGCCACAAATATTTGGAGATATTGATATCCTGATTAAAGAAGGAGTTGATTATGTGGTGCATTATCGGCAGGATGATACAACTTTGGCAGCACCATCAGCTATCGTTCAATGGAACTCGGATGGAAGTTTTGATGTGATAAGGCCCTGATCAAAAAAATAATTAGTAATTAATAATTATTTTTTTTAACTTATACACCATTCTCTGTCAGGATTCGTTATTAAAATGAAGGAATATTAATTACTAATTTTAAATTCTTAATTAAAACAGGCTCAACCCTAAACCAACCTGGATACTTTGACTTTTCCATTGATCCTGATCGCCTATATTATTGATATTTGTTAATCCTAACGCGTATCGCGCATATACACGCAGACTGGAAACTTTTACTTCTACTCCGCCAAGTACAGCAAAATCGCCCATTTTAAATGCGTCTTTACCATTTTGTACCAGGCTCTCATTTTGATTTAAGAGGATACTGTATTGCGGACCGGCTTGCAATGCTATTCCTTTCGACAATTTGAATTCCAATAAAAGAGGAATACTCAGGTAACTCATTTGTATATGAGACAATTTATCGAAATCAGGATTGTAAATGGCTGTTGTGCTATTTGCCGTATCGATATTTACCTGGCTGAATAAAACTTCCGGTTGAAGGGCCCAGTGTTTTCCTAATCCAATGTTTGCAAAAACACCGGCATGGTAACCAAAACTGAATTCATCTTTAAATGCTTCGCCGGTTAATTTATTGATATTAGCCCCAGCTTTAATTCCGAAAGTAAATGTCTGCGCATTGGCTGCGGAAAAAATTGATGCTATTATTAGGAGTGTTAAAATAATACGTTTCATATTGATGATTTGTGCCTCTAAGATAATATAAGTAAGTATATATGTTTAAAATTGGATTGTTACTATGATGTTATAATGTAGTATAACTTTTATTAATGATAGACCGAAAAATAATGCCAAAGTTTAATAGCAAAGTAAATGATGAAATGTGCGACGCCATTGCAGCTAAATTGAAATACCAATGCCGGAAAACAAAAAATAAAAACCGTTGTTTAGCCATTGTTTGGAAGGCGTAACAATTACTTTACTTGTGATAGATTGGGTTATCCGAAAAAAATAGCCTACCTTTGCGCTTTATTTACGAGTATTGCATGAGTTGCCTTAATGGCTGTTGAATTTAGTATTGATTTTCATTCCTTTACACAAGGACGTTTTAGCAAATTAACAACAGGTAAGTGGCATATCATGTAAACATAAAACATTTTACATGAACGCATTTCAAGCCTTAGGCTTAAACGAACAATTAGTACAAGCGATAACCGATCTAGGTTTCGAAAACCCCACCCCTATTCAGGAACAAGCTATCCCGGTTTTATTATCAGGAACAACAGATTTTGTTGGATTGGCACAAACCGGTACAGGTAAGACTGCTGCGTTTGGTTTACCGTTATTACATTTAATTGATCCTGCACAGAGACATCCGCAAGCGTTGATCGTTTGTCCGACAAGAGAATTGTGTTTGCAAATAACCAATGACCTGATGATCTTTATGAAACACACCAAGGGTGTTTATACAGAAGCGGTTTATGGCGGTACCTCTATTATGATGCAGATCAAAAATCTTAGAAAAGGTGTGCATATTGTTATTGCAACTCCGGGTAGATTAATTGATCTCATCGAACGTAAAGCGATCGATCTTCAAAAAGTAAAATATGTAGTATTAGATGAAGCCGATGAAATGTTGAACATGGGCTTTAGAGATGATATTGATTTTGTATTAAAGAACACCATCAACAGAGAAAGCATTTGGTTGTTCAGTGCAACGATGCCACCTGAAGTTAGAGCGATCGCTAAGAACTTCATGGAAAATCCTAAAGAAATTACAGTTGGTAAAAAGAACAGTGGCAATGCAAATATCGATCATCAATTCATGACGGTTGCTGCACACCAACGTTACGAAGCTTTGAAAAGAGTGATCGATTTTAATCCTGGTATGTATGGTATCATTTTCACCCGTACTAAATTAGATGCACAGGATATAGCGGAAAAATTAACAAGAGAAGGATATGAAATTGAAGCGTTGCATGGTGATTTAACTCAGCAACAACGTGATAAAGTAATGGGCCGTTTCCGTCAAAAACATTTACAGCTATTGATCGCAACGGATGTTGCGGCTCGTGGTATTGATGTGGATGGTATCACGCACGTTATCAATTACGAATTACCGGATGATATTGAAGTGTACACGCACAGAAGTGGCCGTACAGCTCGTGCCGGTAAAACAGGTATCTGTTTATCAATTTGTCATTCAAGAGAAACATTCAAGATCAAGCAATTGGAAAGAATGGTTAACTCTCAGTTCCATAAAATAGACGTACCAAGCGGTAAAGAAGTTTGTCGCAAACAGTTTTTCCATTTCATGGATAAATTAATGTCGGCCGATGTATCTAACGGTGATTATGAAACTTACATGCCTGATCTTCAGGAAAAATTCAAAGACATTACTAAAGAAGAAATTTTACAAAGAGTTGCTTCATTAGAGTTCGATCATTTCTTGAAATATTATGAAAACGCGCAGGATCTGAATACAAACATGCGTGCTCCGGCCATGGATGGCAATTTTACTCCAAGAGATAATGACAGCAGAAAAGAAAGAAGCAATTTCAACCAACGCGATAATGGTTATACAAGATTATTTATCAACTTGGGAACGAAAGATGGTTTCTACAAAGCAAATTTCTTGCAATTCATTTTAGATGAAAGCAATCTTAAAAAAAGAAGTGCTTGGCAGAGTTGATATGAAAGAAATGAATAGCTGGGTAGAAGTGGATAAAGGTTCTGCAGCAAAAATGATCAGTGCATTGGATGGTAAAAAACACAGCGGTCGTGCAATACGCATGAACGAAGCTGATGGCGGATTTAAACCAGGCGGTGATCGTGGTGGTGAACACCGCGGAGGCGGAGAACATCGCGGCGGCGGTGATCGTGGTGGTAGCGGCGAAGGGAGAAAAAGAACTTATAGCAGAGACCGTAACTAATTGTAAATGGTAAATTGTTAATGGTAAATGTTACCAGATATTATTAAAAAAATAACCCACGAAATTTCGTGGGTTATTTTTTTAATGTTTAATTATCAATGCTCAATATTATTTCTTTCATTTACCATTAACAATTTACCATTTATCATTATTTTAAAAATCCCTTTATCTCCTGCAACTTCAACAACGCTTCCACCGGCGTTAACCTATTAATATCTGTACTTTCTAATAATTTTCTGATCTCATCAAAGATTGCTGAATGTGCATCAAAAATACTGAGTTGCATTTTAGGTGCTGCAATTTGTTTTACTGTATCCTCTATCGGACTGCCTACATGCGTTTCTTCTAATTGTACTAAAATTTCATTTGCTCTGTCGATCAATGATGGCGGCATACCGGCCATACGCGCAACGTGAATACCAAAGCTATGTGTACTTCCGCCCGGTGCCAGCTTACGTAAGAAAATGATTTTATTGCCTACTTCTTTATTCGTAACATGATAATTTTTTACGCCTTCGAATTTATTTTCGAGTTCATTTAATTCGTGGTAATGCGTGGCGAATAATGTTTTAGGTGAGTATTGACTCTTGTACAAATATTCAACAATGCTCCAGGCAATAGAAATACCATCGTAGGTGGAAGTTCCTCTTCCGATCTCATCTAATAATATCAAACTTCGGGAAGTGATGTTATTGATGATGCTGGCAGTCTCATTCATCTCTACCATGAAAGTACTTTCGCCGCCGCTTAAATTATCTGAGGCTCCTACCCTTGTAAATATTTTATCCGTTAAAGGAATCTTCGCATCCGATGCCGGCACAAAACTTCCCATATGCGCCATCAATGTGATAAGTGCCGTCTGGCGAAGGATGGCACTTTTACCACTCATATTCGGGCCGGTCAGAATAATGATCTGCTGCGTTTCAGGATCTAAAAAAATATCATTGGAAATATATGATTCGCCTACCGGCAGATTTCTTTCGATCACCGGGTGCCTGCTGTCTTTCAGGTCTAATATATTGCCATCACTGATCGATGGTTTTTTATAATTGAAATGAAGTGCGTTATTGGCAAAGCAAGTGAGGCAATCGAGTGTTGCTAAAACATTTCCGTTGATCTGCATCGGCGCAATATAATCCTGCAATTCATTCAACAGTTTTTCAAATAGCTGTAATTCGATCTGTAATATTTTATCTTCTGCACCTAATATCTTTTCTTCGTAAACTTTTAACTCCGGAGTGATATAGCGCTCTGCATTGGCGAGTGTTTGTTTACGTATCCATGTTTCAGGCACTTTTGGCTTGTGCATATTGGTTACTTCTAAATAATAACCAAACACATTATTGAAACTTATTTTTAAAGAAGATATGCCTGTTGCCTGCGCCTCTTTTTGTTGCAGCTCTAATAAATAATCTTTACCGCCACTGGATATTTTTCTTAATTCATCTAACTCTTCATTGATCCCCATGGCGATCACACCGCCTTTATTGGCTAAAGCCGGAGGATTTTCATTGATCTCTTTCGCTATTCTTTCTAAAATCAATTTGCAGGCATTTAATGAATCGCCCAAACGCTTCAAATAATCATTATCAACTGATGCGCAGATCGTTTTGATCGCATCTACCTGTTGCAAGCCCTTGGCAATTTGCAATACTTCGCGTGGGTTAACTTTTTTTAACGGTACTTTACTTACCAGTCTTTCAATATCACCTGCCTGTTTAACATGTGCCGCTATCTGTGTTCTAACGTCTACTTCTTTTATTAAGAACTCAACCGTATTTAAACGTTCGTTGATCTTGATAATATTATTCAATGGTAATACCATCCAGCGTTTCAACATACGTGCACCCATTGGCGAGACGGTATTGTCTATCACTTTTAATAAAGTGTTGCTTCCTTCGGCTCCGCCAAATAATTCGAGGTTGCGGATAGTGAAGCGATCCATCCATAAATGTTCTTCTCTGTCTATTCGTTGAATAGAAGTGATATGTCCTAGGTTAGGATGCTCCGTATCTTTTAAATAATGCAATATGGCACCAGCCGCAACAATGCCCGCAAACATCCCTTCTACACCAAAACCTTTTAAGCTATGTGTGCCAAAATGTTTTAACAAACTTTCAGTCGCATACGCATCCGCAAAGATCCATTCATCTAAAGTGTAGGTGAAAAATTTAGAGCCGAAAGTCTCTTTGAAATTTTTCTGTTGGTTGCGTTGAAAAATTACTTCTGCCGGCTGCAGGCTTTGTAATAATTTATCAGCATATTCTTTATCGCCTTCGGCGAGAAAAAATTCTCCTGTACTGATATCTAAAAAAGCGATGCCAATTTTATTTTCATTAAAATGTAAACCTGCTAAAAAATTGTTTTTATTATGCTCTAATAATTTATCGCTGGTAGCAACACCGGGTGTTACCAATTCCGTTACGCCGCGTTTTACAATCCCTTTTACGTCTTTAGGATTTTCCAGCTGATCGCAGATGGCTACACGATAACCTGCCTTCACTAATTTATGTAAATAAGTATCTAAAGAATGATGAGGAAATCCTGCCAGCTGAGATGAATCAGCGTTTCCATTATTTCTTTTGGTTAAAGTGATCCCCAGAACCGCAGATGCATTAACTGCATCCTGACCGAAAGTTTCATAAAAATCGCCTACCCTAAATAGTAGAATAGCATCAGGATAGCGTGCCTTGATAGCACTATGTTGTTGCATTAATGGAGTTTCCCCGGTTGCCTTGGCCATAATTGAATTTTGACGACAGACCACCGACGACTGACCACCGATGAATTTTTAATTACGCTATGTTCTTCGGTCGTCGGTGGTCAGTCGTCGGTCGTCGTATTACGACAAAAATAAGGGCTTTCGCCACTTAAATAAACCTCATTTCTCCCCAATGTGAATTACTTTTGTATATAATTTTGGAAGATGCGAAAATTAAGCATGGATGAGCTAAACCGCAAGTCGGTTGATGAGTTTAAAAGGTCGGAAAAGATACCGGTTATTGTGGTGATGGACAATATTCGCAGCATGCACAATGTAGGCAGTGTTTTCCGTACGGCAGATGCTTTTTTGTTAGAAGCTATTTATTTATGCGGCTATACTGCCCAGCCACCACACAGGGATATCAATAAAACGGCCTTGGGCGCCACAGAAACGGTAACCTGGAAACATTTCGAAACAACGGTTGAAGCGGTTAAAGCACTACAGCAAAACGGCTATAAAGTATACGCTATTGAACAGGTAGAAAGCAGTATCTCTTTAGAAAATTTTAGCATACGTGCCGACGAAAAAACAGCTGTTGTTTTTGGCAACGAAGTAGAAGGCGTTCAGCAGGAAGTTATTGCCATTTGTGAAGGCTGCATAGAAATACCTCAATTGGGTATGAAACACTCTTTAAATATCTCGGTAGCGGCAGGAATTGTTTTATGGGAGATCGTTAGAAATAAAATTAATTAAATTGCTTAAAATTATATCATGGCAGTAACTACTATAAAAAATTATTTATCGCTTGTAAAGTTTAGTCATACCATTTTTGCATTACCCTTTGCAATGATCGGATTCTTTTTAGGGCGATATTCTCTAACTACTCCTCAAACGATCAACGAATTGGTATTAAAATTTATTTTAGTATTGATCTGCATGGTAACAGCGCGGAGTGCGGCGATGGCATTCAATCGCTGGTTAGATGCTAAGTATGATGCATTGAATCCGCGCACAGCGATCAGGGAAATTCCTGCGGGAATCATTACCAGCAAAAACGCATTGCTATTTACAATTGGTTCTGCTATACTTTTTATTGTGACTTGTTTTTTTATCAATCCATTGTGCATGGCATTGTCTCCCGTTGCGTTGTTTGTTATTTTATTTTATAGCTATACAAAACGCTTTACAGCTTTATGCCATTTGGTATTAGGTGTTGGGTTAAGCCTTGCTCCTATTGGTGCATACATTGCAGTAACCGGTCACTTTGATCTGTTGCCTGTACTATTTTCTTTTACCGTTCTATTTTGGGTAAGTGGCTTTGATATTATTTATGCGCTGCAAGATGAAGCCTTTGATAAAGAACATAAACTACATTCTATTCCCGCAGCAGTAGGTAAAACGAATGCCTTAAGGGTATCTGAATTATTACATTTATTATCTGCCACCTGTGTTGTATTTGCAGGCATACACGGTCATTTTAGCTGGGCCTATTGGTTAGGCGTTGCTGTTTTTATTGGTATGCTTATCTATCAACATTCTATTGTAAAACCCACCGACCTTAGAAAAGTTAATCTGGCATTTATGAACGCAAATGGAATTGCTTCTGTTGTATTTGCGGTATTTGTTTTACTCGATATCTTCATCAACCGTTAAT
>JABDBG010000027.1 GCA_013288745.1 Bacteroidota bacterium | reverse complement strand
TTTATCCTACTGATTGTTTCTTTTTTGCCGATCAATGTGGCAATATTGAAAACACTTGGGCCGAATTTTCCGCCTACCAGCATTATTCTAAAAGGTAACATTAATTCTCCGGTCTTCAATTGACTTGCTGCTGCTAATTCTTTAAAGCCATTTTCCAGGTCATCATGCTGCCAGGAAGTATTTAATTCAAATGCTTTTATTAATTCAACAAAGAACTGCTGTTTCTTTTCGTCCCATTTTGGTTTTACGGCAGCTGCATCAAATGCGGATGGCGCTTTAAAAAAGAAGATCCCCTGTTCGTAAAAATCACTTAGTAAAGTACAGCGGTCCTTTATCATTTCAATTACCTGCAATAGATAAATACCATCTACATCAACACCTTTCTCTTCATACATATCTGCAATGATCGCTGCATAGTTTTCACCCGATAATTTTTTTATCCATTCGTGGTTGAACCATTTTGCTTTTTCATAATCAAATTTTGCTCCACCTTTATGAACACGATCCATAGAAAATTTATCGATCAATTCTTCCATCGAAAATACTTCCTGCTCAGTACCATCGTTCCAACCAAGTACCGCTAATAAATTATTAAATGCTTCGGGTAAAAAACCTAATTCTTTAAAGCCTTTTGTAGTTTCTCCACTGATAGGATCTTTCCAATCCATGGCATAGACAGGAAAACCTAAACGATCGCCATCGCGCTTGCTTAGCTTGCCATTGCCATCAGGTTTTAATATCAAAGGAAGATGTGCCCATTGCGGCATCTTATCTAACCCAAATAAATATTTCCATAACAATACATGTACGGGTGCACTCGGCAACCATTCTTCACCACGAAACGCATGTGTTATCTTCATTAAATGATCATCTACTACAACGGCCAGATGATAGGTTGGCATTCCATCTGCCTTTAGTAAAACTTTATCATCAACACTATTGGTATCAAAAGATATTTCGCCACGGATTATATCTGTTAAATGGATATGATCATCCGGATCTACTTTAATACGTATCACATAAGGTGTTCCGGCATCTAATAATTTCTGTGTTTCTTCCGGCAATAAGCGCAAAGAATTATTCATGTTGCCACGGATATGATGATCGTATTGTAAACTATGGCTACCCGCAGTTTTTAATCTTTCGCGCATGGCTTCAATTTCTTCGGGTGTATCAAAAGCATAATAAGCGTGGCCATCTTTTATTAATTGATCTGCATATTGTTTATAGATCGCTTTTCTTTCACTTTGTCTGTATGGTCCGTAAGGGCCGCCATGTTGCGCGCTTTCATCAGGAGTTAATCCGCACCATGCTAAACAATCGAAAATATATTTTTCTGCACCGTCAACAAAACGTGTTTGATCCGTATCCTCGATACGAACAATAAAATCACCGCCATGTTTTTTGGCAAATAAATAATTGAACAGTACGGTGCGTACGCCGCCTAAATGCAAGCCACCTGTTGGACTGGGTGCAAATCGAACTCTAACTTTACTCATAGCGCAAAGATAAATGGTAAATTGTTAATGGTAAATGGTAAATGTGAAGAGATCTTTGTTTATCAACTGTAGTTCATTGGTCAGCATCGTTGTGTCACTCACTGGAGCGTTATACCGTTATTGGGCTTTTATCGAAGCGTAGGTTGTTGGTCAGGCAACGACAACGGTATATCATTATTAGATGGGGATGGTTATTCTTATTTCACATCCGTTGCCCGGACTGCTATGAATTTTAAATTCACCATTGAAAGATTCGACCCTGTTGTTCATATTCGCCAGTCCGATCCCTTTTCTTTTTAGTTCCGTATCAAATCCTTTTCCGTCGTCTTCTATCGAAACATATAAATAATCTGTATCATCAGTTAAGGAAATATTTGTGTGTACGGCATTGGAGTGTTTTAAGATATTATTCATTTGCTCCTGGATGATGCGGTAGATATTTAATTTAAGGTCATCTTCAACATCTTCGTTATGCAGGTTATAGATAACCGTAGTTTTTATTGAGGAAGCTGTATTTAATTTATCGATCAGTGAATAAATAAGGTCTTCCAGATCAATTCCTCTAAGTGGTGTAACCTGCTCTTTACTTAGCGAACGCATTTCTTCGATGGCATTGTCAACCAGTTCAAGCGAACTTTTGATCAATCCTCTTCCTGCGAATTCATCTTTTGCTGCAAGTCCCAGGTATAGTTTTGTACCTGCTAATATCTGGTTCACATTATCATGCAGCTCTTGTCCGATCCTGTTTCTTTCACTTTCTTCTGCTTTTAAGACGGCACGGGTTATTCTTTTTTGTTCCTGTACTTTTTGTTCTAATACTTGTTTTTGCAGCAATTTATTTTCCGTAATATCTATCAGGGTTCCAATAATAGCAGGTTCGCCTTTGTATTGTGTTTTTGTACCAAAAACTTCTAACCGAATCGTATCCCCATTTTTATTTACGCCATCTATCTCATAAGGAGCGGTTTCTTCTCCTCTTTCAATGCGGATCCGCATATTGTCTCTGATCAGTTGTCTGTACTCCGGATGTGCTAATGATTCCACAGGAATAGAGTTGGTGATCTCTTCCTGTTCGTAACCAAATATGGCTGCAAACTTTGGATTGACATACATGTATTTTCCGTTCTGAAGAATGTAAACGGCTACGGATGATTTTTCAACAAGGTTCCTGAATTTTTCTTCAGCTTCTATTAATTCCTCTTCTGCTTTTTTACGAAGTGTAATATCACGCACAAAAGATTGAAGGCTGCCATCGGGGAGAAGCTTGGCGTTTATTTCTACCGGAAATATAGAGCCATCTTTTTTTATTAATAAACGTTCCCTGTAAAGTGCTTGTTGGCTCTGATATCTTTCCAGGGTTACGGCATTTTTTTTAAGGTCGTTCAATTCAACCATATCCTGTAATTTAAGCCTTGTAAATTCTTCCGTTGAATAACCAAACATTTGATGCGCGCTTGGGTTAGCACTTTCTATAGAATTATCTGCTTTCGATACGATGATCGCATCCGCAGCCTGTTCAAAAAGTAAGCGGTATTTATTTTCACTTTCTTTAATTTCTTTTTCTGCCTGTTGATCTATTAATTTATTTTTTTCTTCCAGCTCTGCAATTAATCTGTCATTCGTATGGTCTTTACTTTCTACCAGTAATTTCATTACAAGGCAACAGGCATTCAATGGAAAATAAGCGATGATCGCCCGTATACGGTTTAATTCAAACCCATCGCCGGCTATACCTTTTTGTGCATGGCCCATTCCAAATAAATTAAAAATATTATTAGTGAAGAGAATAGAAAGAAAAGGAAGCGATAAAGCAAATAGCAATTCTTTTTTATTATCCGTGCTTAACACCAGGTAAGGTAATGCGGAAACACCTAACAGGAAAAAATAGATACTATCGTATTCTGCAGCCAGTATATGCGTTCTGCGCGTTCCGTCTGATATATAAATTGCGAATATAATAATGCTTGGCAGCCAGCATAGATACAACCTTGCCAGACGCAGATAGCCACGTTGATTAAAAATGATCGGCAATAGAAAAAGGAGTGCAGCAATAACAACACTAATATTGGTGCTGAGGATGATCTTTCTTTCAGGTAAAGTAAAATATAGAAGCGTTCTGAGGAGTAGGATAAAAATGTTGACTGCAAAATGGATGATCGAAAAATAATTAACGATCAGAATACTTCTTCTGTCAACTATTGTATCAGCGTTAGCAATACCTGTATTGGCGAGTCTTTTTATAAAATTCATCAGCTCTTCAATTTTAGTTGAAACTAAATTTTGTTCGTTCTAGTGATAAAGATTAAAAGAAATTTGCTTCCCGAAAATACGAAGGATTATGCGAATGCCTACCTGAATAAGGAGGAGTTAAGCCTCATTGACTCATTAGTAGTAAATATTCGACAGACAACTAACTATTGTGCGAGTAGGGGATAGTTATTCTTATTTCGCAGCCATTACCCGGACTGCTGTTTATTATTAATTCGCCGTTGAATGATTCGATCCTGTTGCTCATATTGGCTAAACCGATACCTCTTCTTTTTTGTTCTGTGTCAAATCCTTTGCCGTCATCTTTGATCGAGACATACAAAGAATTCAGATCATCTGTTAGCGAAATATTAGTGTGCATAGCATTAGAATGTTTCAGGATATTATTCATTTGTTCCTGAATAATTCTGTAGATATTTAATTTAAGGTCATCATCAATATCCTCATTCTGCAGATCGTAGATGGCGGTAGTTTTTATGGTTGAACTTGAATTTAATTTATCTATCAAAGAATGAATAAGGTCTTTCAGGTCAATTCCTTTTATGGGTGTAACCTGTTCTTTGCTCAATGAACGCATTTCTTCAATGGCGTTATCTACCAGCTCAAGAGAGCTTTTGATCAATCCTCTTCCGGCAAATTCATCTTTTGCTGCAAGCCCCAGGTATAATTTGGTGCCGGCCAATATTTGGTTCACATTATCATGCAGCTCTTGTCCGATCCTGTTTCTTTCTCTTTCTTCAGCTTTTAAAACGGCACGTGTAATTTCTTTTTGTTCCTGCACTTTTTGATTCAGCACTTGTTTCTGCAATAATTTATTTTCGGTAACATCACTCAGGGTTCCTATAATAGCTGGCTCACCTTTGTACTGTGTTCTGGTACCAAAAATTTCCAGCCGGATTATATCTCCATCTTTTTTAACGCCGTCAATTTCATAAGGTGTAGTTTCTTTTGTTCCTGCTATGCGTTTTTGCATATTTTCCCTAATCAGATTAATATAGTCTCCATGTGCTAAAGATTCTACTGCTACCGTATCGATCAGGTCGTCTTGAGTGTAGCCAAAAATTTCTGCAAATTTTGGATTTACATATTTGTATTTCCCATGTTGAATAATGTAAACACCAACGGATGATTTCTCAACAAGATCCCTAAATTTTTCTTCTGCTTCTCTAATCTCTTTTTCTGCATTTTTTCTATCAGTGATATCTCTGATATAAGATTGAAAACTTCCATCAGGTAATTTTTTTACATTGATATCTGCAGGAAAAACAGATCCGTCTTTTCTTCTGAGTATCCTTTCATTGCGGACCGGCTTATCATCTTCGAGTAGCGCGAAATTCAGCGGATGTGATTTAAGTGCTTCAGGATCTAAAATATCTTCTAACTGAAGCAATAAAAACTCCTCGTGTGTATATCCAAACAAGATACAGGCATTTGAATTTACCTGTTCGAATTTTTTATCTTTATTGATAATGGTAATGGCATCTGCAGCCTGTTCAAACAATAAACGGTACCTGCTTTCGCTTTGTTGCATTTCCCGCTCTACTTTTTTTCGATAAGTGGCATCGCGGATAAAAGATTGCAAACGGCCATCAGGTAATAATTTTGCATTTATTTCAACCGGAAAAGTAGTGCCATCTTTTTTTATTAATATTCTTTCTCTGTACAATGATTTTTGATCCTTGTATCGACTCAGATCCACGGAGCTTTTTTTAAGGTCTTCAGCTTCAACTATATCTTCCAGTTTGAGCGCTGTAAATTCTTCGGTAGAATAACCAAACATCAAACGCGCGCTTGGATTTACACTTTCAATAGAATTATCTCCTCCAGACACAATGATCGCGTCTGCGGCCTGTTCAAAAAGCAGACGGTATTTATTTTCGCTTTCCTGGATTTCTTTTTCCGCCTGAAGATCTATTAGCTTATTTTTTTCTTCGAGTTCTGCTATCAACCGGGCATTTTTATTAACTTCTCTTTCAACCAGGATCTTCATTGTAAGGCAGCAGGCGCTTAAAATAAAATACGCCACCATGGCGCGCATACGGCTTATTTCAAATCCATCATCAGGAACTCCTTTTACAGCATGTGCGTTTCCAAAAAGCCCCATTATGTTATCAGCAAAAAAAAGAAAAATTAAAGGAAGTGATAAACCGGCTATGAGTTCTTTTTTATTGGAAAGACTTAAAAGCAAATAAGGCATTGCAGAAACTCCCAACAAGAAAAAATAAAGACTATCGTATTCGGAAGTCAATATGTTTATTCTTTTCATCCCATCGATTATATAAATAGCCAGGATGATGACAGATGGCAACCAGCATAAATAATATTTTGCTATATGAGTATAGCCGGATCGATTGAGCGCAAGCGGTAATAAGGTAAGGAATGCAGCAATAAACATGTTGGTATTAGTGCTGATAATAATGTGCTTGTTTGCCAGACAGAAATATAAAATAGAGCGTAAAACTATCAGCAGGCAAACTGCGATGCACAGAATAAGAGAAAAATAATTCACAATTAAAATATTTCTCTTAGCTGCAGGATCGCTGGCATGTAAAGTACCGCTATGTGTCAGGTCTTTTATAAAACTCATTTCATCACGTTTAAGTGGATCAATCGAAAACAAGTTTGTTGCAGTTTCTTTACAAATTATAGGTAGTAGCTAACTCTTTTAATTCGAGAAGATTAGTAACGTTAAGCTTTTCAAACATACGCGCTTTGTGCGTGCCTACGGTTGATATCTGAAGGTTTAACGAATGGGATATCTCACTTAGGGTTACTCCGGATAATAATAAAGATGCAATTTCAAATTCTCTGCGGGATAGTTTATCAAAAGGATTAGCAGGAGTATCTTTTAAAGACTCTTGCATAAATTTATCGGTTAAAGCCGGACTAAAATATTTTTTATTGCTTAATACTTGCTGGATCGCTTTAGTGATCTCATCTAAAGAAGCATCTTTAGAAATAAATCCCATAGCACCTGCTTTCAGGAAGCGCTTTGCATAAATATTTTCCGCACTCATTGAGAACATCAAAACTTTGGTATCAGGTAATGTTATGTGAATGTATTCCATCAATCCTAAAGTATCGGTCTTAGGCATCTGGATATCCATCATAACAAGTTCGTACTGATTGAGTTTTAACAGATCTGTCGCAGTGTCACCATCCCCGGCTTCATGTACTTCGCAGGGTTTAAACATCTCGGATAATAATAATTTAACTCCTGTACGAACTACCGTGTGGTCGTCTACAAGTAAGAATTTTTTCACAGTAAGGCCCTTAGTAAGCTTTAAAAGTAGAAGTTTTTCTACAAAAAACCTATCTATTCTTCTACATTTTATTAACAAGTCGTATTTGATATTCGCGTTTCGGTCCAGATATATGAAAATTTTTGCGCAGAACCCTTACCGGGCTGCGCAATTTTTTTGCCCTTAACTTTTTAATTTTTAAGGATTTTATGCATAAAAGCTACCAGGCCTGATCTTTTTACCATAAAATATGGGGAAATAGCTCCACTATTATGGTCTAATTAGAAATAAAATGCCAACCAGATTACAATAGTAATGGTGGCACGGTTTTTCTACTCTTCTATATAAAATAACAAGAGTATGAGAAATCCAACGTTTGATAAGCAGCATTTAACCGAATATTTTTTATTCGGATTATTAGGAGCAGTTCTGTATTCTATACCATTAGAATTTTTTCTTTACAGTGATAAGTATGACAATTTTTATTATTTATACATAGGTGTTGGATTATTTATGGCGGCTATTTTTTACCATACTTATCGTTTGATCGATAGGCCCTATGATAAGAACCGTGCGGTATCTATGATGATGTCAGGATTATTAACAACTGTAACGGGAGTAATTCTTGCTAGTCTAATCGCGTTCATTAGTGTATTTATATTTTTCCCCGATCTGTTTTCAACTCACCAGGTAATAAATATGGTACAGGGAGCGCCTGCAACGGGCCAACCAAGATATCCGTTCGATCTGTTGTTTATGATATTAGGTGTAACGATAATTATGAATATGTTAGTAGGAGCGTTTGTTGCTGTGATGACATCGTATGCAACTAAAAGAGATCAGACACAGGATAAGCCTGCGGTGATATAAAAAAAGTCAAAAGCACTATAACAAAAATGTCCCTTTATTTTGGGACATTTTTTATTAGATCATTCTGAAAGTTAACGCTGCAAATTCATCAACACTTAAGGTCTCTGCGCGCCTGTCAAACAATTTATCTTGTAATTCTTCAGGAGTAAACTGGCTTTTCAATGCATTGCGTAATGTTTTACGTCGTTGGTTAAATGCAGTCTTTACCAGTATCCAAAAATAACGTTCACTTTTTACGGTCAATTCAGTTGTTCTTCTTTTTAAACGGATAACACCGCTCTGTACTTTTGGTGGCGGGTTAAAACAATCATTGCTTACATCAAACAAATATTCCACATCATAATAAGCTTGTACCAAAACGCTTAATACGCCATACACTTTACTACCTTCTTTTGAAGCTGCCCTTTGCGCCACTTCTTTTTGAAACATACCGATCACAACCGGAACGATATCTCTCCATTCCAACACTTTAAATAAAATTTGTGTTGAAATATTGTAAGGGAAATTTCCTACCAACGTAAATGGTTGTCCGTCAAAAGGGGGATCTATATCTAAAAAGCTTTGATGAATAATATTGCCTTGTAAACTTGGATATGTTTTATTGAGATAAGCAACCTTATCCTGATCTAATTCAACAGCTTTGAAATGTACATTGGGTATTTTGATCAGGTCCTTGGTTATAGCTCCGCCACCAGGACCAACTTCTAACAAATTAGTGAATGGGTCTTCTTTTACCGCTTCAACAATTTTATGAATAATGGTAGCATCTTTTAAAAAATGTTGTCCGAGCGATTTTTTGATGGTGAATTTATCCAAAGTAATTGTTGGTAATTAATGAGCGGTAAAATTACGTATAATTTCACGCAAAGGCGCCAAGTTGATAAAGCCGCTAAGGACTGCTTTGCATCTTTGCTCCTTATTTTGCTTTGCGTGAAATACCTTACTTTTGGACACTAATTTTTACTACATATATGCAACACGAACATAAGCCGGTTATTGGTATTACTTGTGGAGACCTTAATGGTATCGGACTTGAGCTGATCATTAAAATAGTAGGAGATATACGGATATTGGAAATCTGTACGCCTGTTATATTTGCAAGCAATAAAGCGTTTAATTTTTACCGTAAAAGTTTGCCCGAACTGAACTTTAATTTTATCAGTATAAAAGAAACGACCCGCATCAACCACAAACAGATCAACCTGTTCAATTGCTGGGAAGATGAGGTAGCTATTACTCCCGGTCAGTTGACTGATGTTGCAGGTAAATACGCAGTGTTGAGTTTAACAGTAGCGGCACAGGCATTAAAAGATGGCAAGATAGATGGCCTGGTTACAGCGCCGATCCACAAAAAAAATACACAATCGAACGAGTTTAATTTTACAGGACATACGCCTTATTTGAAAAATTTATTTGGTGTGCAAGATGTATTAATGTTCATGGTAGCGGATAATATGCGCGTGGGATTAGTGACGGAACATGTGGCAGTAAAAGATATTGCGCAGCATGTAACAAGACAAAACATTTTTAGCAAGCTGGAAATAATGAACAACTCTTTGAAAAGAGATTTCGGTATCACGAAACCCAAAATTGCGGTGTTGGGTTTAAACCCTCATGCAGGTGATGAAGGTTTGATAGGTAAGGAAGAAGAAGAAATTATCCGTCCTGCTATAAAAGATGCAAAACAACAAAAAGATATTTTCTGTTTTGGTCCGTATAGTGCCGATGCGTTTTTTGCACGCGGACAACATGAAAAATTTGATGGCGTTTTGGCGATGTACCACGACCAGGGATTAATACCCTTTAAATCATTGGCATTTGGCGAAGGCGTTAATTATACAGCGGGAATTAGTGGTGTACGTACTTCACCCGATCATGGCGTAGCTTTTGATATTGCGGGAAAAAATAAGGCGGATGAATCTTCTTTCCGCGAAGCGATCTACAAAGCGATCGACATTATCAATGCAAGAAAAGAGTTTGAAGAACAGCGCAGGAACCCGCTTAGAAAAATGAGCGAGCGTATCGTTAACAATGCGGTAGATCAAAAAAGCACAGACGTTCCTGAATAAGGATCAAAGTATTTTACGCATCACATAATCATTCATAAAATAATTATTGCCAATATCGATATCTTCTTCACGGATGATCCCGAAACCAATTTTTTTATAAAATTGGTTGGCGTTATTAAACCGGTTTACGTTTAATTCAAGACTAACGGCGCCTTTAGGTTTAATATCTTCTATTATAAAATCGATCAGCTTTTTGCCAATGCCTTTTCCTTGCTGATCTGGATTGATGTATAATTTTTGTAATTTATAAGCAGTAAGATTATTTGGATCGATCACGAAGTAAGATGCAAATCCTATGTTGTGTTCATTATCTATTGCCAGTATGAATTGGTGTTGCTGTTGCGTTATTTGTTGGTGTAAAGTATCCGCTGAATAAAGAAGCCGCATCATATAGTCCATCTGTGGCTCAGATAAAATATCCTTGTAGGTAGGCTTCCAGCTTATGTTTGCGAGCGCTATTATTTCAGGAACAGCTGCCGCTCCAACTTTTTTAATGGTGATCATTTGTTATTTAATTCCGATCCTGACTTCAGGAGCGTAAAAATAATTTCCTTTATTATCAGTTACAATGATATCTGTAAAATGAAATTCTTCTCCTTTCGATAAAGTTTCCCTGATGGTTTTGCGCCATATATCAGTTAATGGTGTTGCAATAAAATTATCCGCTACAATATCAGATACCGCGGTTACTACGCCTGTTGAATCATTTTCAAGTCCGCCGATCCTTTTAAAAGCAAACTGGTAATGTGTAATGGTATAGCTATTGCCCTTTGCATCAATTACTGTTAAAGAAGAATCTATAATTTGTTTTCCTGTTGCAACAGGAACAGAATCTTTTACGCCGCGGATACCTGCAAAAAATGTTTTTACAACCGGCGGTTTAAATTTAACAGCCTTTGCTGTTTTAGTTTTTTTTTGTGCAATAACACTATTGCTTACTACTACAATAAGTAATAGCAGAAGAATTTTTGTAAAGATTTTTTTAAGCATCGTTTTAAATTTTACTTGTAACGAATGTAAGGTATAATTGATATAGCAAAAAGTTAATTCAATGCCACCAGACTTTCCTGAATGGTTTTTATCCTTGCCTCAGCATCAGCCATTTTTTTCTGTTCCATAGCTAATACTTCCGGTTTGGCATTTTGCACAAACTTTTCGTTATTTAATTTCTTTTGTACACTTTCTAAAAATCCTTTTTGGTGTTCGAGATCTTTTAGCAGGTCTGCTTTAAGCGTTGTACTATCTAATTCTTTTTCTGATTCGATATAAAACTTATCTTTTTCAACGGCTACAACAATTGTATTGGTAACGTTATCATTTGTATATTGAATAGTTTCAGCGTTCACTTGTTTACTTAAAATATTTTCAATAGATGCATAGCTAGCTTTATTGGCAGTCTGAATATGCAATTGAATAATATCCTTTGGTTTGATTTGGTTTTTGTTTCTGGCATCGCGCAGTGCAGATATAACCTGTTTCAATAATTCGCCAGCTCTTAAAATAGCTGTCTCAGGATTTTTGTGCTCGCCTAATTGTTTGACACAGAGATCAGTTTTTTGTTCTTTCAATAAATGATAGATCTCTTCAGAAATAAATGGCATAAATGGATGAAGCAATTGCATTAGCTCATCAAAGAAGTCAACTGTTTTATTGTAAACAGCCGCATCGATCGGTTGTTCAAATCCTGGTTTAACCCATTCTAAATACCAGCTACAGAAATCATCCCATATTAGAGAGTAAACAGTTTTTAAAGCTTCGCTTAAACGAAACTGCTTCATCAAACTTTCTACTTCAATTGTAACTTCATTTAATCTACTATCAAACCATTCAATAGCAAAGTTGCCATCGGTGGTCGGTGATAGGTGGTCGGTGGTCGTTCTGGCTTCCCACATTTTCAATAACTTCAGAGCGTTCCACAATTTATTATTGAAATTTCTTCCTTGTTCCAAAGCACTTTCATCAAACAACAAGTCATTACCGGCAGGAGAGGAAATCATAATGCCAAAGCGAACAGCATCAGCACCATATTGATCGATCAATCCTAAAAGGTCAGGAGAGTTACCCAAGCTCTTACTCATTTTTCTACCTTGCTTATCGCGTACGATGCCGGTAAAATAAACTTCTTTGAAAGGTTTCTCCTCCATGTATTCAAAGCCTGCCATGATCATCCTTGCCACCCAGAAGAAAATAATTTCCGGAGCAGTCACCAATGTATTGGTTGGATAGTAATAATTGATATCCGCATTGCCCGGGTTGCTATATCCTTTAAAAACTTCAAATGGCCAAAGCCAGGAAGAGAACCAGGTATCTAAACAATCCTCATCTTGTTTTAGCTCCGCATTAGCGATCGAATATTTTGCATTGAATATTTCTTTTGCTTTTGTTTCATCTTCTGCCACAACAAATCTTCCTTCGTTATCATACCATGCAGGAATGCGATGGCCCCACCAAAGCTGGCGGCTAATGCACCAGTCTTTAATGTTTTCCATCCAGTGACGGTACACATTTTTAAATTTTGGCGGATAGAATTTTATTTCTTCTTCCATTACCGCTTTTAATGCCGGTGTGCTTAACTCTTTCATGCTTACCCACCATTGTAAACTCAATCTTGGTTCAACGATGGCATCCGTTCTTTCACTAAATCCAACCTGGCTGGTATAGTCTTCTATCTTGCTTAAATTGCCTGCTGCTTCTAATAACGGAATGATTCTTTTACGAACTTCCATTCTGTCAATACCCGGAAATATTTGCGCGGCGGCACTCATGGTGCCGTCATCATTCATGGTATCAATTATTTCTAAATTATATTTTTGTCCTAATTGATAATCGTTCACATCATGCGCAGGTGTGACTTTCAAAGCGCCCGTTCCAAAATCCATCGTTACATAATCATCCGCGATGATCGGAATGCGACGGTTGATCAATGGTACATACGCAAATTTGCCGTGCAAGCTTGTATAACGTTCATCACTTGGATTAACGCAAATAGCAGTATCACCCGTAATCGTTTCGGGACGAACAGTAGCCACCGTAATAAATTTGTCAGAAGGTTTTCCATTCTCTTCAATAAAATATTTTACGTGGTATAATTTACTCGCTACTTCTTTGTGGATCACTTCCTCGTCACTTAAAGCGGTCTTTGCCCGTACATCCCAGTTGATCATTCTTTTGCCGCGATAGATCACCCCTTTTTCATACAGCGCAACAAATATTTTTATAACGGAATTGTAATAGTCTTCATCCATAGTAAAGGATGTTCTTTTCCAATCCAGGCTGTACCCTAATTTTTTTAACTGGTGTAAAATGATGCCGCCGTATTTTTCTTTCCATTCCCAGGCATAGCCCAAAAATTCATCGCGTGTTAAAGATGATTTGGTAATATTTCTTTCGCGCAACATCGCTACAACTTTTGCTTCGGTTGCAATAGATGCATGATCCGTTCCGGGAACCCAGCAGGCATTTTTACCCTGCATTCTCGCCCTGCGAATTAAAATATCCTGTATCGTATTATTTAATGCATGGCCCATATGCAATACGCCGGTAACATTTGGCGGCGGCATTACAATTGTGTATGCTTCGCGTGCATCCGGCGTACTGTAGAAATATCCTTTATCCAGCCAATGTTGGTACCATTTGGCTTCTGCTTCGTTGTGCGTAAAATTTTTACTCAGTTCCATTTTTTATTAATTATTGTGCCGGCATTTGTACTCTTGGCAACATCGTTGTGTCACTCACTTGTATGGCATACCATTGGGCAGCTTTTATTATATTTATATTATCAAAAACCATGATAATGTGTGCAAATGTACGAATTGATCGTACAATTATAAACGGTAGCTTTATTGGAGGAATTGACATTATATTTGTCCCTTAATTTCATCTTTTGCAAACCGTACAGCAAAATCTCCGGCTTCAAAAAATAATCACTGCAATGGGTGCGGTGTTATTTCTTATTAAGCTACTTGCCTGGTATTTAACGGGCTCTGTAGCCATATTGACGGATGCACTGGAAAGTACCGTAAATGTGGTGGCAGGATTGATAGGTGTGTATAGTTTATATGTGAGTGCTAAACCGAAAGATACGGACCATCCGTATGGTCATGGAAAAGCCGAATTTATTTCTGCTGCTGTGGAAGGAACATTGGTAACGGTTGCCGGAGTGATCATTATCATCGAAGCGATCAGTACTTTATTTCATCCGCATACTATACAAAAACTAGACTATGGTATTTGGCTGGTTGCCGTTACTGCGGTTGTTAATTATGTAGCAGGAGCTATCTGCGTTAAAACGGGTAAAAAAAATAATTCATTGGCATTGCAGGCAAGTGGCAGGCATTTGCAAACAGATACGTATAGCACGGGTGGAATTATTGTAGGATTGATTTTATTGTTGATCTTTAAACTGTGGTGGATGGATAGTGCGGTGGCCATATTATTTGCATTGATCATCATGTTCACAGGGTACAAAATTATTCGTGAATCATTGGCCGGGATAATGGACGAAGCGGATACGGATCTTTTGAAAAAAATGGTAGCAAGATTAAATTCCAACAGAAAAGAGAATTGGATCGACTTACATAATCTCCGTATCATAAAATATGGCGGCACCATACATTTAGATTGTCACTTAACAGTGCCCTGGTACTTAAATGTATTTGAAGCGCATACTGAAATTGATTCTTTATCTGAATTGGTTAAAACAGAATTTGGCGAATCGATGGAATTATTCGTTCACTCCGATCCTTGTGTAAGCTTTAGCTGCAGGATATGTTCAAAAGAAGATTGTACCGTACGCCAGCACCTGTTCGTTAAAAAGATCGAATGGACGATGAAAAATATATCTGAAGATGCGAAGCATCATTTGTGATATATTTTGTATCTTACGGTAGTAGATATTTCCTCTGCGATAAATTACATATATGAAAAAAAATATTCTTTCAATTACTATATTTATCGCTATTGCATCTATTGTGATTTCTTGCAAAAAAAATTCAGTCTCTCCAATTGCGCCAATAGCATCTTGCATTGAAGTTTCACTTAATTCTGCTGTTGGTACAGATTCACAAACAGTTGCTATCAATACACCTATTACACCAATTAGCTATAGCATTTCAAATACTGCCGGTCTTGATACAGCATCTTTGAATCTTGTGAGTGTAGCTGTTGTCGGAAATTTGCCATCAGGAGTAACAAGCTCTTTTTCCGGAGGAGTACTTACCATATCAGGAACGCCTACCACGGCTGTAGGAAGCCCATTTGTTTATGCGATTATAACAACAGGTAACACTTGTAAATCAGTTAAAAAAGGGGTAATCAAAGTAGGCACTTGTGCAACAATAACATTAACCTCTGCTCAGTATTACGATAGGGTTCAAGTTGTTCCAGTTGATTCACCAATTATGCCAATTACTTATGCTATTGGTAATGGAGGAACGGGAGCTACAGTCACGGGTTTACCACAAGGTATTACGGGTCATTTTTCCGGAGGAGTGTTTACAATTTCCGGAGCGGCAGATACAGCAACAGGCAATGTTTTTTTACCATATACTGTAACTACTACCGGGGGTGTATGTAGCTCAATAGCTACAGGCCAAATGCGAATTACAGATGACAGTGCAAGAATAATTTTGACTTCTGCGGCAGGTACAGATGAGCAGCATGTTATTCTTGGTACCCCTATTGTTCCTATTACATATAAGGTTTCAGGTGCATCTATAAGTTTAAATATGATCGGATTTGCATTTGCGTCTGGATCAGATTCCGTAAACATTGTGCCTGGAGTAGAGGCCAGGTATAATAGTGCTACTAAAATAATCACAATATCAGGTACTCCCTTAGGAGAACCTGTGCATGATGATGAAGCTGATTATAGTGTAGAAGTGAGCAACAGCACTAATTCAGTAATTTTATATGGTGGGTTGCTTTTTTTCTAGTCATTTGTAATGGCTTACAGCAATAGTAAAAAAATATTACAACATTGTTAAACCAAATTTGGCTGCTTGTACATTATCACTACTGCCACCAATAAACAAATTAAAATCTCCGGGCTCTGCCACCCATTTTAGATCGCTGTTATAAAATTTAAGGTCGTCAATTCCGATAATAAATTTTATTTTTTTGCTTTCTCCTTTCTTTAAAAATACTTTTTGAAAGCCTTTCAGTTCTTTTACGGGCCTGGTTATGCTGCCTACCACATCTTGTATATACAATTCAGCAGTTTCTTCGCCATCAAAATTTCCTGTATTAGTTATTGTTACAGTTGCTTCTATTTTACCTGATGCAGTCATTGATGTTTTATTTAAACTGATATTACTGTAACTGAATTTTGTGTAACTCAATCCATAACCAAAAGCATAGAGTGGTGTATTTTGTTCATCAATATATGCTGAACGAAATTTTTGAAAGGTGTCACCAACCAACGGCCTGCCTGTATTTTTATGATTATAATAAACAGGTATTTGTCCTACGCTTCGCGGGAAAGACATGGTTAGTTTTCCCGACGGATCGTAATTGTTAAACAGTACATCTGCGATCGCATCACCTGCTTCTGTGCCTGCGTGCCATGTTTGTAAGATAGCTGTGGCCAGACTATCTTCTTCAGTTAATATCAATGGCCTTCCGCTCATTACAACTAAAACCAACGGCTTGCCTATTTTCGCTAAAGCGCGAATTAATTTTTTCTGACTTGGTGGGATCGTAATATCTGTGCGGCTTGCGCATTCCCCACTCATCTCAGAGGCTTCGCCTACTACGGCTACAATTACGTCTGCTTGTTGTGCAATTTTTAAAGCTTCGCTGAGCATTTCATCAGGAGATCTTTTATCAATATCCGCACGTAAGCCAAATACATTTATATTTTTTGCCAGTGCGCTATCATCAGTAATGTTTGCGCCTTTTGCGTATACAACGGTAAGATTATTTCCTGCTACATTTTTTATTCCATCCAGTACAGGAACTGATAATTGCGGATCACCGCTAACGGCCCAGGTTCCCAGCATATTATTTTTATCATTAGCCAGCGGCCCGATCAATGCAATGGTGCCTGATCTTTTTAATGGCAGCACCTGGTTATTATTTTTTAACAATACAAAACAATGCGCAGCAATTTCCCTCGCAGCCATTCTTTTGTCATTTGATAATACTTCTTTTTTTGCTCTCGCAGAATCGCAATACCGATAAGGATCATCAAACAATCCTAATTTATATTTTGCTTCTAAAACTTTTCTGCAGGCATAATCAATTTGCTTAAGTGTTATTTTATTTTCTTGCAATGATTTTTCCAGCGTGGTTAAGTAACCTTCGCCTACCATATCCATATCTAATCCTGCATTTAAAGCCAATGCTGATACAGCTTGTAAGTCGCCTATACCATGTGCTATCATTTCATTCAAAGAAGTATAATCAGAAACGATCAGTCCGTTAAATCCCCATTGATCTCGCAACAGATCTGTTAACAACCATTTATTTCCTGTTGAAGGAACTCCATCTATTTCATTAAAGGAAGTCATAATACTTCCAACACCCGCATCAACTGCAGCTTTATAGGGAGATAAATATTCGTTGTACATTCTAAGTCGGCTCATATCAACCGTATTGTATTCTCTTCCCGATTCAACGGCACCGTACAATGCAAAATGCTTTACGCAGGCCATCAATGTATTCTCTTTACCAAGCTCATCGCCCTGGTAACCTTGTACCATCACTTTTGAAATTTGCGAACCTAAAAATGCATCTTCACCAGAACCTTCTGAAACCCTTCCCCAGCGTGGGTCACGTGTTATATCAACCATCGGTGAAAAGGCCCAGCATAAACCATCGGCTGTTGCTTCTGTTGCCGCTATTCTTGCACTATATTTGATTAATGAGGTATCCCAACTGCAAGACAAACCCAGCGGAATTGGAAAAGTTGTTTTGTATCCGTGAATAATATCAGATCCAAATATCAGCGGAATGTGTAAACGACTTTTTGTAACAGCCAGTTCCTGTGCCGCACGAATTTTTTCTTCACCGATCACGCCAAATAATCCACCCACTTCTCCATTGGTAATTTTTGTTTCTACATTGCTGCTTACTACCGCTCCCGTAACTATACCGCCACCGGGGGTTAATAAATTTAATTGTCCGATCTTTTCATGCAAAGTCATTTTTTTCATCAATGCATCGATATAAATTTTCATTCGATGATCGGCTGCTGTGTGCTTTGTTTGTGCAGTTGCCGTTAATGAGAAAAGAAGTATCGTAATTAGTATCAGTTTTTGCAAGCCTTTCATACTTGAGATTTTTATTTATCTATGATGAGAGAATAACCATGGCAGCAGATCTTTTTCTGCCAAAGCGTCATCCCAGCTATTGTGATTGTCATTGGTATATAAATTCAAAATAACTTCCGCACCTACATTTTTAAGTGCTTCTGCCATGTTGATACTGAATTGCGGATTTACTACATTGTCTTTTGATCCATGAAATAGCCACCAGGCTGTATGTTTTATTTTGGGTGCAGTAGTTGTATCGGCACCGCCGCAGATAGAGAACGCTGCAGCAAAAACTTTGGGCTTTCTTCTAACCAATTCAAAAGTGCCCATACCGCCCATTGATAAGCCGCCAACATAAATCCGGTGTTCATCTATTTTATATTCGTATTTTAATGCGGATAATAAACCTATCAATGAACGCATAGAACTGGTAGGCTTTCCATCGGGAATAAAAGTGAAACTCCGGCTATTGTTCGATGTATCAATTTTTACATTACTCCAGAAGCTATTTGAAGGACATTGCGGAAAGACTACGATGGCGGGATAATTTATGCGTACACTATCTGAAATAAAAAGACTGCCACCATGTACAAGCTGTGCCTCATTATTATTTCCGCGCTCACCGGAACCATGTAAAAAAATGATCAGCGGATATTTTTTTGATGGGTCATAATTGAACGGTAATAATATGCGATAGGGAAGTGTATCCTTTCCATGGATATAGATCTCTTTTTGATACAAAGAGAAATCATTTGTTTGCGCCACAGCATGTATACTTGCCAGAAGAAGTGCAAAAAAAATAATCTTTTTCATTTTTTATTGTTTAATTGCTTGATTGGTTAATTGTTAAGTAATTTAAACAACAATTAAGCAATACAACAGTATAACTATTTATCAAAATCCAACCGGGTTAACCCGGCCTTAACTTCCGGACAACTCATAAATAATTTCCAGAGCAATCCTGTTCTGTAATTTTCGATCATCACAACAATTGGGCCCTCATCGATTGCTAAATATGATTTTGCATACCAGTTCTTTCTTTCACAAAATGCATCTGTAAAACCATATTTCCCCCATATTTTATCTCCTAAGCTATAATAAAAATGTTTTAACGCAGCCATAGAATATTCCGGTGTATAAGGAAATGCAGATAAAGCCGCAGTAGGAGCGATTGTTCCGCTGTCGTTCAATGGTGAATAAGGACTATAACCATTATAAGTATCGCAGGAGGTTAATCCCCAACAACTGTCGCTATATCCTTTATATTTTTTGGGATCATCAACGCAATAAGAATAATTAATAAGGGTATGATTTTTATTTTGTTGCCAGTAATCCGCATACTCGTCTTTTAAGCTACGTGGGTCTAATCCTAAAAAGGAATATTGTGAATAGTATAACGGTCCGCCATAATCAAAGCCTAGCGGTAATACATAATTATAAAATGTTTTTCCGTTTTTAAAAAAACTTCCCTGTGCCCAGCCGTTATGATAAACATCAGCACTTACAGGATAATGTTGTCCGCTTGCGGCTAACACATAGGTTATTAAACATTCATTAAAACCATGTATTGGGAAATTCATGGCCCAACCATAATTAGGGCTCCAGTGCCAATAGAGAACATCCTGACCACCATGAGTGAACCAGTTCCATTCAACACGGTTCCATAATAAATCTATTTTTTTTCTTAATTGCGTTTCTGTTTTATTATCGGCCGTAAAATATTGCCTGGCACATAGTAGTCCTTCAAATAAAAAAGAAGTTTCTACCAGGTCTGCACCGTCATCTTTTTTACCAAAAGGAATTGTTTTACCTGTTGCGCCATTCATCCAGTGCGGGAATGCCCCGTGATAGCTATCTGCCTTCGATAAAAAATCAACCACTTTTAATAAATGTTTGGCTGCAGTGTCTCTTGTTATCCATTTTCTATCCGTAGCAACAATAATTGCCATTAGGCCAAAACCACTACCACCGGTAGTTACAACTTCGCTGCCATATCCATAAGCAATATTGCTTCGTTCTCTTGCCATACCACTTACCGGATGCGCAAAATCCCAAAAATATTTAAACGTTTGTTTTTGTACAAGATCGAGTAAAGCAGAATCAGTTAAATTATTTTGACGAGGTTGTGCCTTAACAGCTGTTGTAAAAAGCAAAACGCATAAAAATAAAACCAGGTTCCTTTTAAGTAAATAGTACATAGCTATTTGTTTTTGTTATGGTATATAAGGAGCAGTAAATCCTAAATTTTGCATGCCCGTTTGTACTTCCGGACAACTGGTAAATAAATTCCAGCACAAGCCCGTTCTATAATTTTCTATCATCACAATTTCGGGTCCCTGGTCAATTGCCAGATCAGAATTTGCAAACCATTGATCCTGTAGGCTAAAGGCATCATAAAAACCATATTGTCCCCAAAGTTTATCGCCTAATTTGTAGTAGAAAAAACGTAGCGCATTCAAGGATTGTGCAGGCGTATAAGGGAGCGAAGAAATAGCCGCAGTAGGCGCTATAACACTAATATCATTGTTAGGCTCGCTCGCATTGTAATAATACGGGGCAGGAGCATCACTTGCCGTTAGTCCCCAGCAATCGCTGCTATATCCATAATAATTATGAGGATTAGTAACACAGTAGTTGTAATTTATTTTGCTGTGATTAACAGTTTGTGAATCATACTTAGCATAAACATCTGATAATCCTCTTGGATCAATACCCATAAAAGAATAATGTTCAAAAAATAAGGGGCCGCCATTTGATGGGCCTAAAGGAAGCATTGTTCCATAATACGTATCACCATTCTTCATACCGCCATTATGCGCCCACCCATTATCATAAACAATTTTGGGAATGGCATTGGTAGGTGACGCCGCCGCTAAAACATAAGTGATCAGGGCTTCACTCCAGCCCCCGACTTGCACATTAACAGCAAAATTATAAGTAGGGCTCCAATTCCAGTACAAAGTATTTTGGCCGCTTTGTCTGTACCAGTTCCAATCAACCCCATCGTATAAAGTATTAATATTATTGCGTAAACTAATTTCGCCTGCATCGGTTGTGCTGTTAAAATATTGTCGTGCGCATAATAATCCTTCCATCAGGTAAGATGTTTCTACAATATCACCGCCATTGTCCTGAGTACTAAAAGGAATTGTGGCACCCGTAGCTCCGTTGATCCAATGTGCAAAAGCGCCATGATAAGCAGTTACATTATTTGTATAAAAATTTACAATTTCTGTTATCCTCGCCAGGCCCTGCGCACGGGTAATAAAATTTCTATTGATCGCAACAATAGTTGCCATAATGCCAAACCCTGTACCACCGGTTGTTGCAGTAGTCGCATCAGAATTTCTTTCTCTGGCCATGCCGGAAACCGGATCACCAAAATCCCAAAAATATTTGAATGTTTGTTGTTGTACTAAAGTGAGTAAAGCGGAATCTGTGATCCGAGGAAATTTATCAGTAGAATCTATTTGAGTTACAAACGTAACTTTCGAAACAGACGATAGTTTTATATTTTTTGCTGAATTTAAGTTTGTAGTAACCGAAACTACATAACTCGTCAATGCTTTCAAAGGCATTGCCGGTTGAAATATTATTGTACTATCATTATTCAGGTAAGTATAATTTACAGGAATGGTTGTACCATTTTGTTGCAGTAATACATTAGCCGCAACGGAATTTATATCAACCGCATCAGAAAATGTTGCGGTAATTACAGGGTTCAGGCTTACGCCATATTGCAAACCGGCTGTTTTATTATTGATTGTTATTGATATGGTATTAAAAGATCCGAAACCTGATCCGGAAGCACTCTTCTTTTTACATGAAAGAAAAACAGTTAGTATACAGAATATGATCGTTATCTTTTTCATGTTATTATTTATTTTGTCAGCGACAGTTTTTCAATTAAGCTTATTCCCCGAATGCTTTCGGGGGCACATTTCACCATTTGAACTGCTATTGAACTTTTATTTAAAATAAAAAAGGCCGCCGTCAATGTTGCTATCAGGCGGCCTTTTAAAAAATGAAACAAAATTTTATAGTTGTTTGTCAGCAACTTTTAAGGTCTATCTGCCGGCTAAACCATTAAGGTATAAACCTGCAACTTCACTTTGTGACAATGCTTTATTATAAACCCTTACTTCATCCATTGCTCCTATGAAACATCCGTTAGAACCAAGTGTTGGAGATACACCATACAATCCTGCAGGCCATGTACCCAATACAATTTGTACGGGTGCATCACTACCCCAGCCAAGATTTCCTAATGGCGTGGTCATAGTACCATCTGTCCACATTAGCGTTGGCGTTATGTTTGAACCAAAAGCAGAGTTATTACCTATGGCAACACCATCCTGGTAAATAACATAAGTAGATGAAGAACCATCATAGGTAGTTACTACATGCACCCATTTGCCAATCGCTGCTGTATCGTATGATTCCATTGTGAAACCTTGATAGGCAGGAGAGATGACATCAAAAAATCCATGGTGAATTTTTACAGAGTCACCAGATGCCGGAGTATAAGGTTCTAATTCATACAGTAACAAATTGGGATTGGTTGTTCCTGATAAAAAGAACAAACCTGCGGGATCGCCTGCAACGGGTTGAGCTGGTAATTTGTACCATAGTGAAAAAGAATAACTACCTAGGCTTGAAAAAGAAGAACTAGGTATCAATGTTGCATACGTGTTTGCTCCACCTTGATATGCTAATCCTTTAATTCCGGCAGTGTAGGTAACGCCTACTGCAGTAGCTACTGTTCCGGATTTTACATCATTTGAATTTCCTTCAAAAGGAAAATAAGCGATAAGATTTGCTGATGCAACCGCACCGGAAGAATCATATCCTCCAATCGGTGTGATCGAAGTGCCATGCGATTTTTTACATGACGTGATCGAGATGGTGGCTAATGCTATTGCTGCAATAGCCAGCATGTTTAATTTACTTTTTATATTTTTCATAATTGTTTTTTTTATTTGTTTTAAAAATGTTGTGTAAAAATTATAAGACGTGGTGAGCCTCTTGAGGTGTACCCCAGGTAGAACCTGATGTTGCTTGCTGTTATATGTTGTTTCATTTTTTTACTTTTTAATAACCGTTGTTTTGAGTCAGTTTTCCGCCACTTAATTCTATTTGCGTTTCCGGTATTGGCAATACTTCGTTTCTTCCCGCAACAAAATTTGCTTTTCCTGCCGCATGCATTATGGCCGCAGCGTTTCCTTGTCTTACAATATCAAAGAACCGATCATGTTCCATAGCTAGTTCTAGTCTACGTTCTTTATATATTGCTGCCCGAACACTGTCTTGTGTTACGGGAACTGTAGAAGCGCCTAATCCTGCACGGCTTCGGATCTGGTGATTGATCGTATCGATCGCATCTTGCGGGTGGCCCGTTTCGTTTAATGCTTCGGCTTCCATTAAATACACTTCTGCATATCTTAACAGGTGTACATTTTTATCTTTGTGATCTCTGTCATTAAAAAATGTTTCTGTTATTTCGCTATGGTAAGCTTTATAGTTATAATATATATCCTGTGTACCAACTGCAGGAATAACATATCCATCAAAAAGTGTAGCACCTACATTATTCGCGCCGCTTCTATCAATGAAAATTATTGTTGCGGCTTTTCTTACATCACCGGGTTCGTAAGTATTTATCAGGTTAGTAGTTGGTACACAGAATCCAAATCCAAGATCCCCATTGGGGTCATAAGTATCTGCAGGATTGTTCCATGTGCCACCATTATTCCTTGGTCCCTGATAAGTACAGTAGTCTGGAATGCCGCCATCTTTATTATTATTTTCAGCTGTTTCAATTTCAAAAATTGATTCCGGCCCATTATCTCCGGATTGTCTCCATAAGTTTGAATATACATCCAGCTGATACTGTGCAGAATTAATTACGGCCTGTGTTTCAGTTAATACACCGCCCCAATTCTTTTGGTACATGTATACTTTCGCTAATAAGGTTTCTGCGGCGCCCTGAGTAATGCGACCGGTAGTAGTAGCAGCTTTTATTTTTAGATTACTTATGGCATACTGCAGGTCAGGAATAATTACGGTAGCATAAATATCAGCAGCAGCATCCCTGGTTACAAAAACAGGATCGCTTTCAACTTGCTGTGGTGATGTTGGTATGATAAGGATCTTGGGTACATCACCAAAGAAACGAACCAGGTTAAAATAATAATAAGCGCGTATGAACCTAACTTCACCGGAGAGTTGCGCTTTAGTTGCATCAGAAATTTTGCTTGTACTAATCGTTGCCAGGGCCAGATTGCATCTTGCAATACCAACATAATATCCGTTCCATAAAGCCGCAACAAATGCATTGTTGGTACTGATCGTAAAATTATCCAGTTCAGCAATACCTGGTTGATCGCCTGCTGTACTTCCTTTATCTGCATCATCAGACATAATATTGGTTGCAGCTATAAAACTTACACCATGTGTATCATACGTATAACCATCACTTGGATTGATATATATCAAACTGCTATAAACACCCGTTACCAACTGATTAACTGCACTATCGTCTGTAGAAATTTGCAAAAGTCCTTGCGGTGGTACATTCAAAAATTTTTTTGTACAGGCTGTAAATGCAATTGAGCTTGTCAAGAGTAATGTGTAAAAAAATAAATTAATCCGTTTCATATAAAATAATTTTTTTAATAAAAATTATACATAGTTTATTGCAAGCCTACATTTATACCAACTGCAAATGTTCTTGAAGTTGGATAAGTACTCAATTCTATACCGGCATTTGTTGGTGAAGACCCGGGTACTTCGGGAGTAAATCCACTATACTTTGTGATGGTGAAAATATTTTGTCCTGTTACGAATATTCTAAGACTGGATATTACCTTTAATCTTTTTAATGCATTTGGAGGAGTAGTATAACCGATCGTTGCATTATTCATTCTGAAATAACTTCCATTCTCAACAAAATAAGTTGATGCAGGCTGGTTACCCTGGTTTGGTCCTGGTTGGCCTTTATTATTGGGCCATGCATTTTCTGCAACAGAAGCTTCTATATTATCCAAACTATTTATCCTGTTCTGTCTTTTACCATTGTACACTTTATTGCCGTATTCACCATAGCCATCAATACTAAAATCAAAGGATTTATAATTGACCCCGAAATTAATTCCGTAATAAGCTTTAGGTTGATAAGAACCCGCATACACCATATCCTCCGTGCCATTTGTGAATGCATATTTTAGATCTCCGGGGTTAGCAGATCCCTGTAGTTTGTTACCATGACTATCTACATAATTATCGATCTCTGTTTGAGATTGAAATACACCAATTGCTTTTCTAACAAAGAAACTACCAACAGGCTCTCCATTATTAGTTTTAGTAACATAATAACCATTTATATTCCCATCAAGCAATGGTTGTCCGCCGTTTAAGCCGACCACATTATTTTTATTAAAAGAAATATTTCCATTGACATGATAAGAAACATTTTTATTTAGTTTATCTGCCCAACCCAATGCCAGTTCCAATCCTTTATTTTCGATCGTAGCAGCATTTGTTAATACTGTTCCTGCAGGAGCAGGGGTAGGGGCACTATAATCTGGTTGACTTCCTGAAGTTGCTGATATCAATACATAGTCTAACACGTCAGCTGTTATTTTATCATAGAATCCCACTTCACCTGTTAACCTGTTTTTTAGTGCCGCAAATTCAATTGATACATCCGATTCCGTAGTTGTTTCCCATTTCAAATTTTGATCTTTTAACTGCGCCAATGCAACACCGGTAGATTGTACTGTAGGAAATGGATAGTTCTGACTATTTAATAATGTGGGAACAAAAGCATCTGTAGGAATATTATCGTTACCTGCTTTACCCCAACTTCCTTTTAATTTTAACAGGTCAAATATTTCCTGATTTTGCATAAAATTTTCCTTGCTAATGATCCATCCTGCACCAACGGAAGGAAAGTAACCCCAGCGATTGGATTCAGGAAATGTGGTACTTGCATCTGCGCGCATCGTACCGGTGAATAAATATTTATCCTTAAAGCTGTAGTTCACTCTGCCTAAATAAGAGAGCCTTCGCCATTCATATTGCGATGAATTATTTTGTGAAGTATTTACATTACCAACACTTAGGTACCATAAATTGGGGTCAGGAGGAACATCCAGCCTGGTTCCTGAAATATATCCTGTATTGAATTGTTCTGCTGTAGTACCGATCAACACAGTTAAATTGTGGTTGCCAAAATGTTTATTAAATGTTGCTGTATTATCCCAAACCCAATGCAGGTTTTTAGTGCTTACAACATTTAAGCTACTATTGCTACTTGATTGAGAGCCACCCTTAACATTAAAAGTGCTTGTGTCAGGTAAAAACTGATAGATGTATAATTTTTCATCTACATATTCAATGTCTTCACCAATGCTGCTACGGAACGTTAAATATTTTGTTGGCGCAAATTCCAAATAACCATTTCCTTGAAGACGGTTATGAATATATTTATGGAACTGAGAATTAATATCCAAAATAGGATTACCAACTACACTTTGAAAAAGAGAGACATTGCCATATTTTCCGTTTACCATTGCAGGTATAAGCGGACTGGCTCTATAAGCATCTCCATAAGCTTGTGCTAAATTTGCCTGTTGATCGTTCGCATTGCTGTAAGAAGCTAATACTCCGGCTTTAAATTGATTACTTATTTTAAATTCATCATTTAAGCGAACTGTTAAACGCTTGTATTCACTATTGATAATAATACCTTCATCATTTTCATATCCAAGACTTAATAAATATTTATTGTTTTCATTACTACCTGATAAAGAAATATTATTTCTTGATTGAACTGCATTGCGTAATATTTCATTGTACCAGTTCGTGGATGTGCCTGCGGGCGAATTTGCTTTTGCAATGATCGAAGCAGGGGAAGTTATTCCAAAAGTAGAAGCAGAAACATAATTAGCATACTCTTGCGAATTAGCCATTTTAACTACATGTTCAGGGCTTTCAATACCAACAGTGGCATTGTAATTAACTTTCATTTTGCCTGAACCTTGTCTTGTTGTTATAAGGATAACACCGTTAGCTCCCCGCGCACCATAGATCGCTGTTGAAGATGCATCTTTTAAAATATCTACTGTTAAAATATCCGCTGTGTTTATATTAGTAATATCTGTTGTGATAACGCCATCAACAACAAACAATGGATCTGCACCACCATTTCCACTTGTGTTATTTCCATTTATCATGGTACCTGTACCACGTATTCTCACTGTTGGGTTTGTACCTGGTTGTGCATTATCAATAATTTGTACGCCGGCTACCTTTCCTTGTAATGCTTGTGTAGCGGTTAGTACAGGCTGATTAGCTAAAGCAGAACCTTTAACTGTTGCGGTTGCACCCGTTACGTCAATTTTCTTTTGAGTACCATATCCCACTACCACCACTTCATTCAACTCTTGTTTTGATGCGGTAAGTGAAATATCAATGGTACTTCTTCCCGCAACATGAACTTCGCGGTTCTTGTATCCTATAAAACTTACGATGAGTATATCATTACTTTTTGCAACAATAGAAAATTGCCCGTCTTTATGAGAAGATGTGCCATTACCACCTTTGATCTGAATTGTTGCACCTCCAACAGGTGCACCTGATTCATCAGTTATAGTACCGGATATTGTTGTAGTAACAGGAGATAATGTATCGGTTGCTGCTGGTGCTTGCGCTGTGAGTACAGTATCTGCTTTAGGTAAAGAATCTGTTTTTGAAAAAGAATCAGGTTTATTTATTTCGGCTGTATTATTTACGGGGATAGCATTTTGCTGTTGCGCAAATGTTGTTAACCGCGTAAAAAATAACAATAAAAGAAAGAGAATCAATTGTATAGGTGAACCAATTTTTTTTCTTTTTGTTAAGCAATCATTTTCGTTCAATGCAGTAAACTTTCGTTCATTTAGCATATTTTTACGTTTAAGGGTGTACAATAGAATAGCCCCTTGCAAAAGGGTGTCTTAGTCAAATCTGTGTTACCTTATTACACGGGGAATGTTACCAGCATTTCCCCGTTTTTATTTTATCCTTACTTTATTTACGTTTAATCGTAACTATTATTGCATCGTTCGATGTTTATATTATCCAAATAATTTTTTTATTTTATTTTAATTGATGCTGGAGGTGTCGTACTATTTATTATACAATCGTGTTGCGGGAGTGATATAGCAGCTTCACAAATTCTTTATTTATATCGACCCTGTTTCGGAATAAACTTAACATAGCATCGCTATACATTGTATAGCAAAAATAGTACCCAATAATTTTAGCTTAATTATTAGCTGAAAGAAATTTTATTATGTGTAACAATAAGATGTCTACGCGTATTATCCCATTGATTAATTTTTTTTATGGAGCTTTATCAGTTTCTATAAGCATATTGTATGCTCCATTTGCTATAAAAACGATATAACAGAAAATCAGATATGATTGGAAAATGTACGTTTATCGAGGAGAGTGGTCTACAAACGGGGGAAAATATAACACGCGCTTAAATTCTTAATGAGACTGGAATAATTTAGCTACTCCAAATGCAGCTGCAGCTGCTGCAGCGCCGATCAGCATAACACGGATTGCACCCCAAAAAGCATTAATGCCGGTTATTTTACTTTTGAAAAATCCGAAGATAAACAAGCAGATCAATGTTAGAACAACGGATATTTTTAGTGCTTCTGCAGAACTGCTGATAAAAAAATAAGGACTCAAAGGAATGATGCCGCCCACTATGTAGGATAAACCAATATTCATTGCACTTTTGGTAGCTCTTTTAGGATCTGGTTTTTCTAAACCTAATTCGTACTTCATCATAAAATCAACCCAGCGGTCTTTGTCTTGCGCAATTTCTTCCGTGGCTTGCTTTTGTAATGCTTCGCTTAATCCGATCTTGGCAAAAAAATCCTGCGTTTCTTCAATTTCTAAATGGCGCAGGTTTTCAACTTCGTTGTATTCTCTTTTTACTTCGCTATGGTAATGATCTTGTTCTGTTTTTCCGGCAAGGTATCCACCCAGGCCCATCGCAATACTGCCAGCTGCAATTTCTGCTATGCCTGCAATGATAATGATACTGCTTTTATCAACAGCGCCGCTCAGTCCTGCAGCTAATGCAAACGGTACAGTCAATCCATCACTGAGACCAATAACAATATCCCTTAGAGCATCTGAGCTCTTTAAGTGATCTTCCGGATGATCGTGATGAAGATGTGTATCCATATAAATTGTTGTATTGATGTATTGTTAAATTGTTGATCGAAGTTATACTGCTTCTTCGAGTAGACCAACAATAAAACAATTTAACTATTGAGCAATTAATCTTTTAAACTCTCAAGGCTTTTGCCAATGATGCCAACGCATTCCATGATCTGTTCTTTTGTTATTATCAGCGGTGGTGCAAAACGTATTTTATCACCGTGTGTTGGTTTTGCTAACAAACCATTTTCTTTTAACGTTAAACAAAGATCCCATGCTGCATCCGGATTTTTATGTTTGATCACGATCGCATTTAATAATCCCCGGCCTCTTACCGTTTCAATAAACGGTGAATTTAATTTTTTCAACTCGCTACGTAATAATTCTCCCATTGCTTCAGCATTCTCCGTTAGCTTTTCATCTTTTAAAACTTGCAGAGATGCAATGGCAACTGCACAAGCTAATGGATTACCACCATACGTGCTGCCATGCTCGCCCGGTTTTATCGTTAGCATAATTTCATCGCTACACAATACTGCACTCACCGGTACAGCGCCGCCACTTAATGCTTTGCCTAAAATTAAAATATCAGGATGTACATTTTCATGGTCGCATGCCAGCATTTTTCCTGTCCTTGATAAACCTGTTTGAATCTCATCAGCCATCATTAACACATTGTATTCAGTGCATAAACTCCTGATACCTGTTAGATAACCTTGATCCGGCACTACAACACCGGCTTCGCCTTGTATTGGTTCAAACAAAAAACCTGCTACATTTTTATCCTGCAATGCTGCTTCCAATGCAGGTAAATCATTATATGGGATTGTTATAAACCCTGGCATATAAGGACCGAAATTTTTATATGATGCAGGATCTGTCGAAAAAGAAATGACTGTCGATGTTCGTCCGTGAAAATTATCTTCTACCACAATTATTTTTGCTGCGTTCTCTGTAATGCTTTTTATAGCATAACCCCAGCGCCTTGCTAACTTTAATGCTGTTTCAACTGCTTCAACGCCTGTGTTCATTGGTAATACTTTATCATACCCAAAATAAGCAGTTACATATTTTTCATACTGGCCCAAAAGATCGCTATGGAAAGCCCTTGATGTAAGCGTTAATTTTTGTGCCTGCTCAATTAGAGCCGCAATAATTTTTGGATGACAATGCCCCTGGTTAACAGCCGAGTAACCACTTAAAAAATCGTAGTAACGTTTACCATCTACATCCCAAACAAAAACACCTTCACCTTTGTTTAATACAACAGGCAGTGGATGGTAGTTGTGCGCACCATATTTTTCTTCCAGGTTTATATATTGCTGCGCGTTGGCAGATATGTCTATTATCGATTGCATAAAAAAGTATTAAAATTAAAAACAGAAAAGAGAGGGCATAAATCGCCCATGTGCGGACAGCATTATCCTCAGTGGTTAAGCAGATCCAGATTACTGCTTAAGAAAAATTGTATCGTAGTCAATAGATTGATATACCTGATTTGCTTGCAATATAATAAAAAAAAGCAGAACGGGATTTATCGGAATATTAAATCCTGGTAATTAGTTAGATAGCTCTTTTTTTACTGCATCTATCCAGTCTGTGAACAGGTCTTTTTCTATGGCGCAAACCACACTGCATAATTCCTTATAATCAGGAGAAAATGCCTTTAACTGTTCCGTCATTTCATGCAAATGATTGATCTCTTCTGCG
>JABDBG010000026.1 GCA_013288745.1 Bacteroidota bacterium | reverse complement strand
AGTTAGCTTTTACTTTAATTTTTTGTTTGTACTTCCAGCTCCATCTTTTTCTTTTTGAGATAAATCCTTTCGTTAAAAAAGCATGAAGGATAGGATGTACCTCAATTGTTAAGCCGGTATGTTTTTGCATGATAAGATAGCTTAGGTTCTTTTCTATCTCATCTTCCAATATCATTGTTGAAGAAATCTTCCCTGTTCCATTGCAAGTAGGGCAAACTTCTAAAGTATTGATCGTCATCTCCGGCTTCATGCGCTGACGCGTGATCTGCATCAAACCAAATTTGCTGATCGGCAATACAGAATGTTTTGCGCGATCTGTATGCATGTATTTTTCCATTTCATCAGCCAGCCTTTTTTTATTATCGGCCAATTTCATATCAATGAAATCAACAACGATAATACCGCCCAGATCACGTAAACGTAATTGCCGCGCAATTTCTTCTGCTGCTTCTAAATTTGTTTCCAGTGCATTTTGTTCCTGGTTATTGCTTACACTTTTATAGCCGCTGTTTACATCGATAACGTGCAATGCTTCTGTATGTTCAATAATTAAGTACGCGCCACTTGGAAGATTCACTGTTTTTCCGAATGCAGCTTTTACCTGGCGTGTAATACCAAAGCTGTCGAATATCGGAGAACCATTATTATAATAGCTAACAATATCAACCTTATCAGGTGCTATGCGTTGGATATAATTTTTTGTATCGGCAAAAATGTTTTTATCATTTACCACGATACGGTTAAAATCTTCATTTAACAGATCGCGAAGTATACTATTTGTTTTGCCTTGTTCGCTTAATATTTTTGCCGGAGGTATTGCACCTTTCAAATTATTCTGCATTGTCTTCCAGGTACTGATCAATGACAACAGGTCTTCATGTAATTCTGCCGTGTTCATTCCTTCTGCAGCAGTCCGCACAATCACGCCAAAATTTTTAGGCTTAATCGCTTCAATGATTTTGTGCAATCTTTTTCTTTCTTCTGAACTATGGATCTTACGCGATACCGCGATGATATCATTAAATGGAGTTAGTACAACAAATCTTCCCGGAAGAGACAATTCGCAACTTAATCTCGGACCTTTAGCAGCGATTGGTTCTTTTAATATCTGTACTAAAATATGGGGCTTACCACTTAATACTTCTGCAATCTTACCTGTCTTAACAATTTCAGGTTCAACTTTAAATTTGCTAAAATCAAAGCTTCCGTCACTTTTATCGTTAACAGCTTGTGTGGTAAATTTTAAGATGGATTTGATGTAAGGACTAAGATCTGTATAATGCAAAAAAGCATCTTTTTCAAATCCTACATCTACAAAGGCCGCATTAAGGCCGGGGATCAATTTTTTAACCTTTCCAAGGTATAGGTCTCCCACACTGAAGTTAGCATCATTCTTTTCATTATGCAACTCCACCAATCGTTTGCCTTCCATCAGTGCAATTTCTACACCCTGGGGCATTACATTTATGATTAATTCCTTTGTCAAGCGTAATTTTTTTTAAATTAGACCTGTAACATTATGGAAGGAAAACTTACAATACATGCACGATGATTAACCATATAGATAAACCATAGTGCATGCTGATAAATGTGTGCCGGCGAGGATGCCGGCACCTGTTATAAAAAGAAATTATTTCTTCTTATGACGGTTCTTTCTTAAACGCTTTTTACGCTTGTGTGTAGCAATCTTATGACGTTTTCTTTTTTTACCACAAGGCATATTCTAGTCTTTTTGTTGTTGAAAAATAATTTTTAAATAATTTTTATATTGTATCTCTTATTCTCTTGTTATTGCAGCAATTTGATCCTTTGATCGATCTCTTTGCTGTATTCGGGATCGTTGACCATCCGTTTTGTTATCTCGTACCATTTTATCGCATTTGCTTTATCCCCTTTTCCTGCGTAGGCATCTGCTAACCATGATATTGCTTCTAAGTTGTTAGGTTGATTCTTTACAACAGTTGTTAAACGATCGATAGCTTTATCGTACTGTGTTGAGATCACACCCCCAATTCCAAGTACCATTTGTGCTTTCATATTGGTAGAATCCCTTTGTACCACTGACAATAACTGCATTACGCCTTTCATTGTCTCCTGTGGATCTCCGGCCATTCCCTTTCCAAATACGTAACAACTTCCTAATCCAACTTTCAGGTCATCATTATTCGGATCCAATTCAATTGCCTGATTGAACAAGCCTATCGCCTGTTCGGCTTTCCAACCTTTTTTACCAGCATCCGATTCTCCTTTGAGGCTCTGTAAAATTAATTGGGCTGCAAAGGTGAGGTTTTTTTCATTATTTTCCAACTCTGCGGCCTTTCCTGTATAATAAATATATAAATCGGCTTGTTTTACAGAGTCTTTCCAGAACGCAGCGAGCTCATTATCAACCTTTATCTGCTGTTCCTTCACATCGCCACGGGCAACACTATTTTCTGTCTTATCCAGGTAATCTGACTGATAAACAGGTAACTTTTTCTTTTCTGCAAGGATAAAGGTATCAACACTGAAGGTGGGCGCAGCAGGCATTCCCATGGCTGGCATAACCATTGGAGTTTTTTTCTGAACTGTTTTTCCAAAGAAGAATAAAGAAGCCAAAAGGAGTAATCCTCCGCCGGCTAAGATCAACTGTTGCTTCACAAAAAATAATTTTGAAGCGCAAAGGTAGGCCTAATCATCAGTCAGGGTATCTGTACTGATCTTTTTATTTTTAACCTCCTGAATAAATTCTTTAGCAGGCTTAAATGCGGGAATATAATGTTCAGGGATCTCTACGGCAATATTCTTTTTGATATTTCTACCAATTTTAGCAGCTCTCTTTTTGGTAATAAAACTACCGAAGCCACGTATATAAATATTTTCTCCTTCGATAAGAGACTCCTTAACTTCTTTAAACATTGTTTCCAGGGTTATCATAACATCTACCTTAGTGATGCCTGTTTTGTCTGAAATTTTTGCTATTAAATCTGCCTTTCTCATATTTGATAAGATTTAATTTATGTGTAGTAAAGGAAAAGTACTACAAAAAATCCAAAAAAACAAGCTTATATGCTGATTATCAGCAAATTTTATTGGAAATTTGAAGGATAATGGAAGAAACTGCGAACAGGAAATTCTTTGCGAAAAAATTACTTGCATGGAATCACTCCGATAACGACCGGAAAATGCCCTGGAAGGGAGAAAAAGATCCTTACAAAATATGGCTCAGCGAAATCATATTACAGCAAACCCGCGTTGAACAAGGCTTAGCTTATTACAATCGTTTTATCACTCAATTTCCAACGATTCAAAAGCTTGCAAAAGCTCCGGAAACAACCGTTTTTAAATTATGGGAAGGATTGGGTTATTATACCCGCTGCAAGAATTTAATAGCCACTGCAAAATATATCTCTGAAAAATTGAAAGGTAAATTTCCTGATGAGTATGAAAGCATAATTGGCTTAAAAGGAATTGGCCCATACACTGCCGCAGCGATTGGGTCTTTTGCTTTTAATTTACCGCATGCTGTTGTAGATGGAAATGTGTTTCGTGTTCTATCAAGGGTATTCGGCATTGCAACACCGATTGACAGTACAGAGGGTAAAAAAGAATTTACTCAGTTAGCGAATGAATTACTGGATAAAAAACAGCCGGGTATTTATAACCAGGCATTGATGGACCTCGGCGCTACGATTTGCAAACCGCAACAGCCATTGTGTACGACTTGTCCGCTGAAAACCAATTGCAGTGCGTATTTACAAGGGACCATCAACCTGCTGCCCATCAAAGAAAAATCAATTGTAAAAAAGACAAGATGGTTTTATTATTTGATAATTGAACATAATCAATCAGTACTCGTTCACAAACGCGGCGCGAAGGATATCTGGGAAAATTTATATGAATTCGTATTGATAGAAAACGATAAAATATTGCCGCTGGAGAACTTAAAAAAAATAGCGGCGATCAAAAATATATTTGGTAAAAATTCTTTTGAAGTGACGCAAATTTCAAAACCGTACCGGCAATTATTGACCCACCAAACTATACACGGACAATTTATCAGGATCAAAACAACCGCGCCTTTATCGATAGCCGGTTATGAGGCTGTTTCACAAAAAAAGCTAGATAAATTGCCCTTTCCTAAATTTATCACGGGCTATTTGCAGGATAAAAATGTATCTTTAAATTTGTTATAAAGGGATAGGAATTCGTAAACGTTTTTAAACCTAGCAACATGAGAGGCGTAAACAGGGTAATGCTGATTGGCAACATAGGTAAAGATCCCGACATTCAAATCTTAGAAGGGAATATTTCAGTAGCTAAATTTTCATTAGCAACTACTGAAGCTTATAAAGACAGAAGCGGTAAACTTATTTCACAAACAGAATGGCACACCATTGTTTTGTGGAGAGGATTGGCAGAATTAGCAGAAAAATATTTACGCAAGGGAAGCCTGGTTTATATTGAAGGAAGATTGAAAACACGCAGCTGGGAAGATAAAGAGGGCAATAAAAAATTCGCAACAGAAATTGTAGGCGATAATTTGATCATGCTGGATAAACGTACCGATGGAAGCCCTGGCGGCGGATTTCCTGAAGGAATGGATGGAGACATCCCTCCTGTAGATGATAGACCTGAACAGCTACCCTTTTAAAATTTAACTTATTATGGCAATTTGTTGCCACAATAAAATTGTTCATTAAAATTATTTGTTTTGGATTACCATTCGGTTTTTAATTTTACCACCCATTTGCATTTTGCTTTGCTATCAATACAAATTGCAGATTCTGCCATACTTATTTTTTTAGCCTTATTTCTTTTCATTATTTCTTTTTTAGTAGCCGGTTCAGAAGTAGCTTTCTTTTCTCTAACATATAAAGATATCAACCTACTCAAAACAAAGCAGCTGCCGGCATATAAACGCATCATCACTCTATTAGAGCAACCTAAAACTTTATTAGCATCTATCATGATCGCTAATAATCTCGTGAACATAGCTATCATTTTAATTCTGAATATTTTATTGACCGGCTGGTTGAGCGCTTTTGTTATTCCTTTTTGGGTAAGCTTTGCTATTAAAATCGTTATTGTAACAGTGATCCTTGTTTTGTTTGGAGAAGTGCTGCCAAGGGTTTGGGCTACCAACCATAAAATATGGTTTGCCGCAGCATCTTCTTTAGTGATAGAAATTTTCAATGGTATTGTTATCCGTTTAAGTAAACGCTTTGTAAGTTTTGGCGACAGGATTGAAAGAAATTTTTCGGGAAAAAATTCTACTGCGATGGATGATAGCCAATTAGATTACGCCATTGACCGTTTACCTGAGAATGCGGCAACTATTGAAGAAAAAACAAATATTAAAAGGTATCAGAAAATTTGGCGACACAACTGTTAAGCAAATAATGCGTACACGCCTAGACGTTAGTGGCATCGAATATACCATCACTTTTGAAGATGTGATCAGAAAAATAGAAGAACTGCATTATTCCCGCTTACCCGTATATAAAAATAACCTGGATGAAGTTGCGGGTATGCTGCATACCAAGGATCTATTGCCATATGTAAATGCATCAAAAGTTGAAAATTACGATTGGCATACTTTGATACGACCTGCATTTTTTGTACATGAACAAAAATTAATAGAAGATCTTTTACAGGAATTTCGAAACAGGCGCATACACTTTGCTGTTGTGGTAGATGAATTTGGTGGCACATCGGGAATTGTAACGCTGGAAGATATCATGGAGGAAATTATAGGCGACATAAAAGATGAATTTGATGACGAAGAGAGCGGCAATAAAAAGATCGATGACTTTACCTATATTTTTGAAGGCAAAACAATGATCAACGATGTTTGCCAGGCTTTAGGCTTACCGCCAAATACATTTGAAGAAATAAGAGGTGATAGCGATTCACTGGCAGGTTTGATATTGGAGATCGCCGGAGAATTTCCACAGGTAAATGAAGAGATCGTCAGTGGAGATTTCATTTTTATCCCTTTGGAAATAAACAAGAACAGGATCGATAAAGTAAAAGTTATCATAAAAGAAAAAGCTTCTTAATTCGTAAATATCTTATGGCATTGAATTTGTCATCTTACAAGAACACAACTACATTTGTTGAATAAATTTTCAATCAATAAAAATCTAATAAACTATGGCATTTACACTACCGGCTCTACCATATGCACACGATGCACTTGAGCCACATATCGACACATTAACCATGCAAATACATCATGGCAAGCATCACCAGGCCTATGTAGATAACCTTAATAAAGCAGTCGCAGGCACACCGAACGAAAGCAAAACCATCGAGCAACTGGTTGCAGCTGCCGGTTCAATTAGTCCGGCTGTACGCAATAACGGTGGTGGGCACTGGAACCATACTTTTTTCTGGGAAAGCTTAGCGCCTAAAGCAGGTGGTGCACCAACGGGCAAATTAGCAGATGCTATCAATACTGCATTTGGTTCTTTGGATGCATTCAAGGAAAAATTTGCAGCAGCAGGTATGACACGCTTTGGTAGCGGCTGGTCTTGGTTAATTGTTAAGGATGGTAAATTAGAAGTTACTTCTACACCTAACCAGGATAATCCGTTAATGGATGTTGCTGAAGTTAAGGGAACACCAATTTTAGGTGCTGATGTATGGGAACATGCGTACTACTTAAAATATCAAAATCGCCGTGCTGATTATTTAACTGCTTTTTGGAATGTTGTAAACTGGACAAAAGTTGCGGAACGTTTTGCAGCTGCATAAATAAACAAGAACATATTTAGGATGAGGCCGCAAGTTATTGCGGCCTCTTTTATTACAGCATAAGTTATACTGTAATGCCTACTGTACCCCGTGAAAAAGTTTTTTGCACCCGTGTAAAACACCCTTAATATTTTAATTAACGCCTTTCTTTTGCATAACACATACTAATTTTTCAAGGTACCCGTTTAGAATTTAACGAGCTCTATATTTAATCATCTAAACTAACACAGAATGAAAACAAACGAAAGAAGCTATGGAAAACCGATCTCTTGGGACGAAGCAACCGAGATGATCCACACACGCAATCAAATTAAAAACATTACTGAAACCAAAGTAAATGCCACAAAAGCAAAAGGTGCTGATGCCGCTTTATTAAAAAAGGCAAAAGCCATGATCGATTGTGATCATCAGGCTTTTATTTTTAGTAAAGAAAGTATCATGCGTTTTTTTTGACGGTAGTGAAAAAGACGAACATGGAAACCCGGTTAGCGCCAATTTTTTTAATGGTGATACTCGGCGTTCATCATGGAAAAACCAAAGGTTATGAAGGTGGTACGTTAAATGTGATCACAGCGGGCTGTGAAAAAAGAGTAGAGAAAGACAGTAAAGGTAAAAGTGAAACAAGATATTATCCATTGAAAAAACTGAAATTCACTGCGAATGAGTATGGAGATCCTAACCCGCCACCAGGAGGAGGTCATATTGTAAGAAATAATGCGAAAGGCGGCAAACAATCCAACGATATTGATTATTTTGTCGGCCATTAAACATGCATGGTTACATACAAAATAATAGATGAAATATCGGGATACAGTTCTATCATCCCTTCATTAATAGGATTATTAACTTTGAAAAAATTACGCGTAAACTCAAAGTTAATAGTCCTATTATGTATTGCAGACAGTATTGCCCAGCCTGCCGAATTGTTTTGTACAGACGCAAAAATTAAAGGGATGTGTTATAATATCCTGATCCCAACAGAATACATTATCACTTTTTTCTTTTTTAATGCAAACCTGTTTTCAAAAAGAGGGAAGAAGATCCTCTACGCTTTGGGGGGTATAGGATTTATAATGGCATTGTATTTTTTATTTTTTGTTGGTTTGAAAGGTCGTTTCATTAGCGAATGGGTGTGTTTTAATAATATCATTTATACCGCCTGGATCTTATCATTGCTTTTAGATATTTATGAAGACGACTCAATATTTTTACATTCAAGAATGCCTCTTTTTTGGTACTTACTTGGCATGTTTTTTTTTACTAGTTGCACTATTTTAATATTTGGCTTATGGGATTATATAATGCTTTCAACCAGTGAAGAGATTACCTTAATATTTGTAACGTATCAATTTTTTAACATCTCCATGTATATACTATACTCAACCGGCATTTTATTAGACGTATCAGACAATATCAAAATGAATAAAATAATTTAACATGACCAATCGCGATATCCTTATCCCTATTATAGCTACTTCTTTATTACTCTTTTTGTTGTCAACTTTTATTTTTGCGTTTCTTGCCATCTACCAAAGAAAAAGAAGACAGTATAAAGTAGAGAAACAATTGTTACAAATTCAGTTTACCGAAGAATTGTTGCATACTCAAATTGAAATTCAGGAGCAAACACTCAAAACAATCAGCCAGGAAATACATGATAACGTAGGCCAGGTACTTAGTTTAGCTAAACTCAATTTGAATACTTTTCCATCAAATACAGATGAAAGTATTCAAACAAAAGTTGGTGATACAAAAGAGTTAATCGGTAAAGCGATTAATGATTTAAGAGACCTTAGTCGCAGTATGCATGGTGATAAAATTGCCGATCTTGGTATACAGGAAGCCATAGCAAATGAATTAAAGATTTTGCAAAATACCAGACAATACAAAACAGAATTAAAGATCATTGGAGAGCCATTCAGGTTAAATAACGAAGAAGAGATAGTTATTTTTCGCGTATTACAAGAAGCGCTAAACAATGGTATCAAATATTCTAAAGCACAAAATATTACGGTTACACTCGCATACGAATCGCGCATTTTCAAATTTATTTATGCTGACGATGGTGTTGGTTTTGATACTTCACTCTTACAATCATCACACAAAGGCATAGGATTAAAAAATATGCAAAATAGAACGACTTTGATTGGCGGTATTTTTTCTATAACTTCAATTATAAATACCGGAACAACCATTCAAATAACGTTAAATAAGTAATCTCTAAATGGCAAATATTGTTTTAGTTGATGACCACGCATTATTACGTAAGGGCCTGGCGACATTGGTTAAAAATCTTGGCCATGAAGTGTTGTTTGAAGCTGACAACGGAAAACATTTTATCGAAAACTTACAACCTAAATCTTTACCTGACATTGTATTGCTTGATATCAATATGCCCGAAATGGACGGATACCAAACTGCCGGTTGGATCAAAACAAACCATCCTTCTATAAAAACGTTGGCACTTAGTATGTATGATGATGAAAATTCTATTATACGTATGTTGAAAAACGGTGCCAAAGGATATCTTTTAAAAGACAGCGAACCCTCTGAATTACAAGACGCCATCGTTGCACTAATGAAAAAAGGCTACTATTATTCTGATCTTGTAAGTGGCAAACTGATCAATGCGATCAATAAAATTGATGATGATGGCAGTGATTTAAAGAACCTCATTAAACTAACCAACCGCGAAATAGATTTCCTCAAATACACCTGCACAGAATTAACCTACAAAGAGATCGCTGACGAATTATGTGTAAGCCCGCGTACCGTTGATGGCTATCGCGGCGACCTTTTTGAAAAACTACAGGTAAAATCAAGGATCGGCCTGGTAATATACGCCATTAGAAATGGCATCGTTATCCTTAACTAAGATCGGCATGCTTTCGCTCTTTCAGTAATTTCCTATATTTGCGCCTCAAGAAATTACTATGTTCAACTTAATTTTATTTGGTCCTCCCGGCAGTGGCAAAGGAACTCAAAGTGAAAACCTAATAAAAAAATATGGTTTAAAACACCTTAGCACCGGAGACTTGCTGCGCAGCGAAATAAAGCAGGGCACGCCATTAGGAATGGAAGCCAAAAGTTTTATGGATAAGGGACAGCTTGTTCCCAACGAAGTTGTGATAGGAATGATCAGCTCTGCAGTAGATGCCAATCCAAAAGTAGCTGGTTTTTTATTTGATGGTTTTCCGCGCACAACTGCACAGGCAGATGCTTTGGACAAATTACTTGAATTAAAAAAAACTTCTATCAGCCTGATGTTAGCGCTGGAGGTTAGTGAAGAGGAATTGGTAAAACGCTTACTAAAACGCGGACAAACAAGTGGAAGAAGCGACGATACAAATGAAAATGTGATCAGAGAAAGGATTAATGTTTATCATAACGAAACTAGTGCGGTTGCGGAACATTACAGAAAATTCAATAAAGTAGAAATGATCGAAGGCGAAGGAAGTATCGATGAGATATTTGCCAGTATTTCTAAGGAAATTGACGCTAAGTTGAAATAGTACCGATTGCATTTATTGATGGGGATCGAAGTAAATAATACCTCGATCCCTTCTTTTTTGCCAAAATGCCGTATTTCGTAAGCTATCCTAACTAAAATCCGTTGGAATTACCCCGATTTAAGACTAAAGTTTTTAAAAAATTGGGCATTCTTCGTACCTTGCAGTCCCTCTTTAACAACAGGTAATATGAGCGAAATAACAACAGCAGCAGAGAAAACAACAATGCCGGTATTGACCGCAAAAGATTTTGCAACGGATCAGGAAGTTCGTTGGTGCCCGGGTTGTGGTGATTATTCAATTTTAGCACAGGTACAAAAAGTGATGCCTACATTAGGTATTCCTAAAGAAAATATTGTAATAGTTTCAGGGATTGGCTGTAGCAGCCGTTTTCCTTATTACATGAATACCTATGGTATGCATAGCATTCATGGTAGAGCTGCTGCAATTGCCAGCGGTTTAAAAGCTGCAAGACCTGAATTAAGCGTTTGGGTTGTTAGCGGTGATGGAGATAGCCTAAGTATCGGTGGTAACCATACGATCCATTTTTTACGCAGAAATTTTGATATTAATTTGTTGATCTTCAATAACCAGATCTACGGTTTAACAAAAGGCCAATACTCTCCTACCTCAGAAAAGAATAAGGTCACAAAGAGTACGCCAATGGGAAGTATCGATCATCCATTTAATCCATTAGCATTAGCTCTAGGTGCAGATGCAAGTTTTATTGCAAGAAGCATGGACAGAGATCCTAAGCACTTACAGGCAATGCTGTTACGTGCGCAAGCGCATAAGGGTGCTTCTTTATTAGAGATCTATCAAAACTGTAACATTTTTAACGATGGTGCTTTTGAAACATTTACTGAAAAAGGAACAAAGGCCGAAGAAGTTTTGTTCTTAGAGCAAGGCAAACCATTGATCTTTGGTGCTACGCAGAATAAAGGAATTAAATTAGATGGCTTTAAACCGGTTATTGTTGAAATAGGAAAAGATGCAAGCATCAATGACTTATGGATACACGATGAAAGAGATTTTTATAAAGCTCAGATATTGGTTCGCATGTTTGACGATCCAAGAGTAGAAGGCCATTTACCGCGTCCATTTGGTGTGTTCTACGAAACTGACAGAGCTTGTTACGAAGATGTGATGGCAATGCAAATTGAAGAAGCCATTGCTAAAAAAGGCAAAGGAGATCTGGATAAATTATTAAAAGGTAGCGAGACCTGGACAATAGGTTAATACCAATTTTAAAAATATGAAGAGCCGCTGTTAAATAAATAGCGGCTCTTTTATTATTGCTCATTTAATATCTATAATTTTTCGTACAAGTCGATATATGCACTGGCTGTTCTATCCCAACTAAAAAAATCGTGCCTGTCTTTTATTTTCTGTATTGGCTTAACCGTTTCATAATGGAGCATGCCTTCTTTAAAAACAGTGATCATTTCAGCAGGTTCAAAACTTTTAAAATAGTAGGCCACATCACCACAAATTTCAGGGATCGATGTACAGGTAGATGCAAATACGGGCTTTCCAAAATACATGGCTTCTAAAGGCGGAATACCAAAGCCTTCTGCTAAAGAAGGAAACATAAAAGCCATACAATTTTTATAATACCATTGCTTTTCATTATCTGATACGGGCCCCGTAATGATAACCCTGTCTGCCACACCATGCATCCTGGCATTTTCCATAATAACTTTTACATAGGCTCTTTGACGGGGATGTTCAACGATACCCGAAATAATAAGTTCCAGGTCATTTCCAATTAACAGGCAAGGTAAAACATGGAAATTTTTTTTGGGATACAGGTTACTGATAGCAAATAAAAAACGGCGCTTAGGTAAGTAACGCGGTTTATTCAAAACAGGCAATTCTTCTAAAGTACAACCCTGGTAAATTACATCTATCGGTTTATTCTTTATGTCAAGATTTGCTAAAACAGTATCGCGTGAAAAATTGGAGATGCATACAATATGATCGGCCTTATCAATAATACGCTGATGTTTTTGATTTTCTTTTTCAATAGATTTTACATCCGGACTTTCTTCCGTTAGATAATTGAGGTCATGTATGGTAAGAATAATTTTCGCCTTTGTATCGCCCGGCTGAAAAGTGGAATGCTGATCAGATATATGAATAATATCATACTCACCACGTTTTTTTTCTTTCTGAAAAAATTGCACAAAACGATTTTTCTCAGACTTAGTATACGTTTCACTTTCGTAATGATTATTTTTTCCAAAGAGTCCCTCTTGCCAGGGAACCATATAAAAACTGAAATCGAATTTATCAGAAGCCAATTTTAAAAGTGACCGTCCGAAATTTAGATTGAAATTGTAAAAACCGGTATAGAGGTCCCGCATTCGCTCAAAATCCAATAAAATTTTTTTTCGTCGTATTTCTGTGAGCATATTTAATTAAAGCGATCTTTTTTGTTGCCCTGCAAAAATACTGCTTTGTTATCTATTTGTTAACCGCTATTACACAAGCGGCGATATTGGCTTTATAATCAACAAAAAAGCTCCGGAGTTACCGGAGCCTTTTACCTAAATTAGGATATGTTATACCAATTTGTTCGCTAATAGATATTCAGCGATCTGTACAGCATTTGTAGCTGCGCCTTTACGCAGATTATCACTAACTATCCAACAGTTTAGCGTGTTAGCTTGTGTTTCATCTCTTCTGATCCTTCCTACAAAAGTTTCATCTTTTTCGTGCGCTGTTAATGGCATTGGGTAAATGTTGTTCGCAATATCATCTTCAACAACAACACCAGGCGCCTTGCTCAAAAGATCCCTTAATTCTTTCAGATCAAAATCTTTTTCGAATTCAATGTTCACGCTTTCGCTGTGCCCGCCTATTACCGGTATACGTACAGTAGTAGCTGTTAGCTTGATAGAATCATCACCTATGATCTTCTTTGTTTCATTGGTCATTTTCATTTCCTCTTTAGTGTAACCATTATCAAGGAATACATCTATCTGCGGTATTGCATTCAGATCGATAGGATATTTATATGCCATTTCTCCCTGTATCCCTTTTCTTTCGTTCATTAACTGATCGACCGCCTTAACACCCGTACCGGTAACACTTTGGTAAGTTGATACCACTACTCTTTTAATTTTATATTTTTCATGCAATGGTTTTAATACCACTACTAATTGAATCGTAGAACAATTAGGGTTTGCGATGATCTTATCTGTTTTCGTTAATACATTGGCATTAACTTCAGGCACTACTAATTTTTTAGTAGGGTCCATGCGCCATGCAGATGAATTGTCAATTACTGTAATACCAGCTTCGGCAAACTTAGGAGCAAGTTCTAATGACGTTCCGCCTCCGGCAGAAAAAATTGCAATATGCGGTTTAGCAGCAATAGCATCAGCATAGCCAACGATCTTATACTTCTTTCCTTTAAATTCAACTTCTTTACCAATTGATCTTTCAGAGGCAACAGGGATTAATTCATCTACCGGAAAATTTCTTTCCGCTAAAACCTGCAACATTTTACTACCTACCAAACCGGTAGCGCCTACTACAGCTACTTTCATTTTTTTGTTTTTATATATGAGTGTTAAAAAATAAGCCTCCCATTTTACTGGAAGGCTTGTGAATATTGTAGAACAAACAAAACACCGTTAACCCTCCCGCTTGTCGGAATGCTTCTTGGTAATCTTAATTTGTTTGATAATCATAAACATGGCACAAAAGTAGCAACAAATCATATATCTCCCAAAACATTAAAAAATATTTTTAAAATGGCTCTTTTAGCAATTTTATGGCTAATTCAATAAAGTCGTTAACTTTAAGGCAACCCCCACTACTATGAATAAAAAATTACTTTGCTTTTTACCCTTATTATTGCTCCTTTCTGCAGTTTCAGAGGCTCAGTTTACCGAAAGTTTTACTGATAGCAATTTTACAAGCGCTCCAAAATGGATCGGAGATACCAGCAATTGGATCATTAATTCATCGTATCAGTTGCAAAGCAATGATACATTAGCTAACGATACATTTTATTTAAGCACTCCGAGCACATTAGCCACAACTGCACAATGGGAATTTTACACAAAACTTGGTTTTAATACTTCCTCTGCCAATTATGTAGATGTTTATTTAACTGCGTCATCAAGCAATATCAAACAATCTACTACTACAGGATATTTTGTGCGCATAGGTAATACCAGCGATGATATTTGTTTATATCGAAAAGATGCAACAGGTAGTATAACTAAATTGATCGATGGCGTTGATGGCATTTTGAATACCAGTAATAATGTAGTTAAAATAAAAGTTGTTTTAAATGCCGCAAACCAATGGACCTTATACAGAGACCTAACGGGAACGGGCAATAGCTATTTTACTGAAGGCGCTGTCACGGATAACACTTATAGCACTTCATCCTATTTTGGCATTCTGGTTAAACAAAGCACAGCCAGTTTTTTTAAACGGCATTTCTTTGATGATATAATTGTTACACCATATGTGCCCGATATAACGCCGCCTGTTATTTTATCTGTCACAGCTATCTCAAGTACAACGCTAGATGTACTTTTTAATGAGCCCGTAGATAATGTAAGCAGTCAACAACTCACAAATTATATAGCCGATAACAATTTAGGCGGGCCGGTTTCTGCTACGCAGGATCCAGCGAATGCGGCATTGATACATTTAACTTTTGCTAACAAAATTCCCAATGGTATCAGTTGCACGCTAACCGTAAATGATGTGAAAGACCTGGCAGGAAATGCCATTGGCACAGCAACGGCATTGTTTAGTTTATATACGCCACAACAATACGATATTATCATTGATGAAATTATGGCCGACCCAACACCGGTAGTAGGACTACCCAACAATGAATGGATCGAATTAAAAAACACTTCTGCTTACGCAATTAATTTACAAGGATTCACCATTGGAGACACTACCGTACAAAGTGGACCGATGCCTAATTTCATTTTACAACCCAACAGTTTTGTTATTGTATGTACCGGGAGTGCCGTAAATGCCATGCTATTGTTTGGGCCTACTATCTCTGTAACAAATTTCCCTTCTTTATTGAATACCGGCGATCTGTTGATATTGAAAAGTCCGGCAGGAAAAATTATGCATGCCGTTAACTATTCTTCCGCCTGGTATCAAAATGCCTTGAAGGAACAAGGCGGCTGGTCATTAGAAATGATCGATACAAAAAACCCATGCAATGGCTATTCTAACTGGAAAGCAAGTACAAATGTAAATGGAGGAACGCCGGGAAAAATAAATTCTATTGATGCGAAAAATGCCGATCAGAATGCGCCGAGATTATTACGTGCCTTCGCCAAAGACAGTGTAGATATTACTTTGTATTTTGATGAACCGCTGGATAGCATCAAAGCTTCTGTTGCAGCTAATTATTTTATCAGCGGTGGCATAGGTACACCGCTGAACGCTATAGCCGTTGGGCCTCTATTTGATAAGGTCGCTTTAAAACTAACGCTACCGTTATCTGCCAAAAGAACCTATACTATTACGGCATTAAATATTACTGATTGTGCAGGTAATGTGATCAATACTAGTGATACGGCAAGAGTTGGGATAAGTGTTATGGCCAATAATTTTGATGTTGTTATTAATGAGATATTGTATAACCCAAAAGGCAATGGTGTTGATTATGTAGAATTATATAATCGTAGTAAAAAGATCATTAACCTAAAACAATTATATATTGCTAATAGAAGTACTTCCGGAACGATTGGCAATATTGCACAATTAACAAGTGATGACTATTCATTGTTTCCACAAAATTATATTGTAGTTACCAGTAGCCCTTCAATTGTAAAATCACAATATGTTGCACAGAACCCTGATGCATTTGTACAAATAAATACCATGCCCCCATTCAACGATGCAAACGGTGATGCTATTATTTTAAATACACAAGGAAATATTGTAGATGAATTGCAATACTATGATAGCTGGCAATTTCAATTACTCGATAATACACAAGGTGTTTCATTGGAGAGAATTAATTATGATGCGCCAACCCAGTCAGAAGATAACTGGCATTCCGCTGCTACAAATATTGGTTATGGTACGCCAACTTATAAAAACTCTCAATACAGAATCGATCAATATGCTGCAGGACAAATAACAGTTTATCCGGAAATATTTTCTCCAAACAACGATGGCATTGATGATTTCGTGACCATTGAATATAGCTTTCCTGAAACAGGTTACGTAGCCAATATCGTAATATTTGATGCAGCGGGAAAGATGGTAAGAACCTTACAACAAAATGCATTGTGTGGTATAGATGGTAAATTTATCTGGGATGGCCTGGGTGAAAAAAACAGGCAATTAATAGAAGGTACTTATATCGTGTACACAAAAATATTTGACCTCAGTGGTAAAACTAAAGACTTTAAAAATACGGTCGTGTTAGCTAGTAATAACCACTAAAATTATTTAAACATTAGTTCCTGCACTTTTTCTTTGTCTTCTTTTTCTTTTGTAAGATCGAACATGGTGCCAAATAGCCTGTCCCATAAAGTTGTACTTACACCAAATCCGCGTTCTTCATTTTTATAATGATGTAAATGATGGTTGCGCCATAATGGTTTCATCCAGGCATATGGAGGGTTCCAGGCATGAATAGCATAGTGCATGCTGCCATACATTAAATAGCCGACAATGAAACCCGGGAAAAAAGCAAAAACATAATCACCGGCAGCAAATAACTGTGCGGCAAAATACATCAGTATAAATACCACACACGCCAAAATAATACTCGGCACCGGTGGCATAAAAAGACGTTCTCTGTCTCGCGGATATTCGTGATGATTGCCATGTATTATATAAATGATCTTCATTGCTTCTTCGCTTTCACTAAAAAAGTGAAAAACAAAACGATGCAGGATGTATTCAAAAAATGTCCAGAAGAACATCCCCAATAAAAATGTGAGTCCGATCTGTTCTACAGATAAGCTTAAATGTGAACTACTATAATACAACATGTAAGAAACAACGGGCAGATAAATAGAAAATATTACCAGGGGATGAGTTTTTGTGAGATGCTCAACGTACTGGTTCTTAAATAGCTGCGCCTGACCTTTATTATGAATTTTTTCAAATTTCATAGCAGATAATTATGGTATAAAAATAATAATTTGTTACAAATGACGTGCCTCTTTTTGTCATTTTTCTGTTTTTTCTACTATCAAATACGATAGTAAATAACATTTAAGCAACATTTTTCTAGCCAAATATTCAGGCTAATACTATTGATATGGGAGAATGCCCTCTAACTGGTATCTTTGCAAAAATTTTCACTAAGAGCATATGAGTACTTTACATCTATCAGAACAGGAAATTATCCGCAGGGAAAAATTAGAAGAATTAAAAAAATTAGGTATCGATGCTTATCCTGCACCGCTATACCCTGTTAATACTACTTCTGCATATATAAAAGAACATTACAAGGGCGAAGAAAATAAAGATCAGTTTGCTGATGTATGCATCGCGGGCCGTATCATGAGCGTGCGCGATATGGGTAAAGCAAACTTTTTTGTGTTACAAGATGCAGTGGGCAAAATTCAATTTTATATTAAGCAAGATGATATTTGTCCTGGTGAGGATAAGACCTTATACCAAACCGTTTGGAAAAAATTAGTTGATATCGGAGATATCATTGGTGTAAAGGGTTATGTATTCACTACAAAAACCGGTGAGACCTCTATCCACGTAAAAGAATTTACCATTCTTACAAAATCATTGCGCCCCTTACCTATCGTTAAAGAAAAAGACGGTGAAGCTTTTGATGAAGTAACGGATCCTGAGTTTCGTTACCGTCAACGTTATGCCGATCTTATAGTGAACCCTGGGGTAAAAGAAGTTTTTATCAAACGTACAAAGCTGGTAACTGCAATACGCGACTTTCTAAATGAACGCGGTGCATTAGAAGTTGATACTCCTGTATTACAAAGCATTCCCGGAGGTGCAGCAGCAAGACCGTTTGCAACACACCACAATGCATTAGACGTTCCTTTCTATTTACGCATAGCCAACGAACTATATTTAAAAAGATTGATCGTAGGTGGATTTGAATGGGTGTATGAATTCAGTCGCAATTTTAGAAATGAAGGAATGGACAGAACACACAATCCTGAATTTACCGTATTGGAATTTTATACCGCGTACAAGGATTACGAATGGATGATGGATACAACCGAGCAATTATTAGAGAAAGTTGCGATCGCAACAAATGGCGTGACAAAAGTATTGGCAGGAGATAAGGAAATTGAATTTAAGGCCCCTTACAAAAGGATCACGATGTATGATGCTATTAAAGAACACACAGGTATTGATATTTCTGAAATGGATGAAGCAGCTTTAAGAGATGCTTGCAAGAAATTGGGCATACACGCAGATGAAAAATTTGGCAAAGGAAAACTGATCGATGAAATATTCGGCGCTAAATGCGAAGCGAATTATGTTCAGCCAACCTTCATCACAGATTATCCGGTAGAAATGAGTCCGCTTACAAAAAAGCATCGCAGTAAACCCGGATTGGTAGAGCGTTTTGAATTGATCATTAACGGTAAAGAAATTGCCAATGCCTATACAGAGTTAAATGATCCAATAGATCAGAGAGAGCGTTTTGAAGAACAGGTTAAATTAATGGAACGTGGAGATGATGAAGCAATGTTCATTGATTACGATTTTTTAAGAGCGCTTGAATATGGTATGCCACCAACAAGTGGTATTGGTTTTGGAATTGATCGTTTAACGATGCTGATGACCAATCAGCATTCTATACAAGATGTATTGCTTTTCCCTCAAATGAGGCCGGAGAAACTAGCGGAATAGTTTTTTAACCACTGAGGTCACTAAGTTCACTGAGTGGAATAAAAAGAAGAAAAGCCATAAACTTTTCTTCTTTTTATTTTATAGTGTTTTAAAAAATATTCGCTCCTCAGTGAAACTTAGTGACCTCAGTGTCTCAGTGGTTGTATCTTATAAAAACAGATCGTTGTATAATTGCGCACCCGGCACAACTGAATATTTACTCAAATCAGTAATGCCTTCTTTTGCTAAAACATCCTCGTCAATAAAAGTATTGCCCGTACATTCTTTTGAGGGCTTAGATAAAATATAATAAGCAGCATCAGCTAGTATATCTGTTGTGCGGCTCATCTTCATCAAGGCATCGCCGCCTAATAAATTATTTACTGCAGCCGTGGCTATTGTTGTGCGTGGCCACAATGCATTCGATGCTATATTGTATTTCTTTAACTCAGCAGCCAATCCCATTGCGATCATGCTCATATTATATTTGCTCATCGTGTATGCTAAATGATTTGCAAACCATTTCATATCCATATTAACCGGTGGAGATAAAGTAAGTATATGCGCATTGCCTGATTTTTTTAAATGCGGTATACAAGCTTTGCTGACAAAAAAAGTTCCCCTAACATTTATATCATACATCAGATCAAAACGTTTTGGTTCCGTAGTCTCCGTATTTGTTAAAGCAATTGCAGATGCATTGTTGATCAATATATCAATGCCGCCAAAACGCTCTACGCCTTTGTCTATGGCATTTTGAACTTGTGCTTCATCACGGATATCGCATTGTACCGGTAATGCTTTACCGTCCGCAGCTTCCATCTCTGCAGCAGCAGAAAATATTGTTCCGCCAAGCTTAGGATTTTCTTCTGTTGATTTGGATGCGATAATAATATTAGCACCTTCCTTTGCCAATTTTATCCCGATCGCTTTACCAATGCCACGTGAGGCGCCGGTTATTAAGACTGTCTTATTTTGAAATGACATATGCAAGTTGTTTTACCAAATTTAATTAAAAAAGGCCGGCATTGGTAGCCGGCCTTTTTATTATTGAATATTATATTACGCTAAAGTTGCTTCGTGTGTAATATTCGTGTTGAACAATTTTGAGATGGGGCAATTTGCCTTTGCATCAGCAACACTTGCATCAAATTGTTCTTTAGAAATACCCGGAACTTTTGCCGTTACATGTAAATGTGATTCAGTAATAGCACCGTCTTCTAAAGTAACATCACATTTAGTAGAAATTTCATCTGCGGTAAAACCTGCTGCATTCAAAACAAAGCTAAGCTTCATTGTAAAACAGCCTGCATGAGCTGCTGCTGCTAATTCTTCAGGATTAGTACCTACTCCATCAGCAAAGCGGGAGCTGAAAGAATATTGTGTTTTATTTAGTGTTGTACTTTGTGTGGTAAGATGACCTGTGCCTTCTTTTCCTGTTCCGTTCCAAACTGCTGTTGCGTTACGTTTCATTTTTTTTATTTTAATTGTTTGATAAAATCTGTTTCGTTAAAACCAACCAGTAATTTTTCTCCTGCCTCTATAACAGGCCTTTTAATGATACTATTATTTTCCATCATTACTTTTATTGCTGCTACCTGCGTTGTTACTTTCTCTTGCTGTTCAGGTGTTAGTTTACGCCAGCTGGTTCCTTTTTTATTCAGTAAAACTTCCCAACCTACTTTCTTGCTCCATGCTTCCAGCTTTGCTTTTGTTATAGCTGATTTTTTATAATCATGAAACTCGTAGTCGATCTTGTTCTTTTTAAACCAATCGAAGGTTTTTTTAATTGTATCGCAGTTCGGTATTCCGTAAATTGTCATAATGCTACATTAATATTCAGGTAATTTGGGTTTAGTCAGCATTATCTTTTCGATCTTCTCCATTACCTCAGGCGTTAATTTTGCCATCGCATCTATCGCTTTCAAATTATCTAATAGCTGTTGTTTTTTTGTAGCGCCTAAAATAGCTGTACTGACATTTGGGTTTTTGATACACCATGCGATGCTCAATGCTGCTGTAGTAATGCCTAATTTATCTGCGAGGTCAGTTAATTTTTTTACTTTTTTAATTTTGTCATCAACATACAGCCTGTCTTTTAACCAACCTGTATCTTTCAAGCCTAAGCGACTATTTTTAGGAATACCGTCATTGTACTTTCCAGTCAACAAACCCGATGCTAGAGGACTCCAGATAGTTGTACCTAATCCTACTGTCTTGTATATTTCTAAAAATTCATTCTCTACTTTATTTCTTTCAAACAAATTGTATTGTGGCTGTTCCATTGTAGGACCGATCAATCTATAATGTTCTGCGACCCTGTGCGCCTCCATAATTTCTACGCCGCTCCATTCGCTACTGCCCCAATATAATATTTTTCCTTGCTGGATCAATTGATTCATCGTCCAAACTGTTTCTTCCATCGGTGTATTTTTATCCGGCCTGTGACAAAAAAACAGATCTAAATAATCTACCTGTAAACGTTGCAATGCTTCGTTACAAGCTTCCATTAAATGCTTGCGGTTATTGCCTGTTTGGTTAGGTTTATTTTTTTCTCCTCGCCAGCCAAAAAATGCTTTTGAAGAAACGGTGTAAGAAGTACGGTCCCACTTCTTTTTACTTAACACACGGCCCATCATTTTTTCACTTTCTCCCAGTGCATATATTTCTGCATTATCAAAAAAGTTGATACCATTATCATAGGCAACGCCCATTAATTCATCGGCCATTTTATCAGCTATTTGTGTATCAAAACTTATCCAGCTGCCAAAAGATAAAACGCTTACTTGTAAGCCCGATTTCCCTAAACGACGGTATTCCATTTAATTATTATTTAATGTGTGATATTAAAATTAAGCAAAGTTCAACAATTAGTATCAGCCTGATCTTATCAAATAGTTATTTAGGCATTTCGGCATTCTGCACTTCTATAAATCCTGTTGGTCTTACGATATGCCACGCTTTAAAATCCTGTTGTGCATCTAAACCAATACCATTGATAATTTGCGTTTTTGTTCTTATCCAGATGGAATCAGAAGTATAAAACTCTGCTCCTGTTCGGTTCTTATCCCAATATAAAGTTTTCGCATGGAGTGTATCGCCTTTTATGTTGATGACCGTCACGCTATCTTTCAAAAATATTTTACTTTCATTCTCTTTATACTTTGCATAGTGCGCATCCAATTTACTCTCTAAAGTATCTGCATCATAAAAATCAACATGTACTTTATTAGGAAATTCAGTATATACAACTGTATCAGCAACCCTGTTCATTAAAGGTGCGCTTAAGAAAGCTTTGCGTGTTTTACCAACAGAATATCTTACCGTTACATACTGAGCAGTTTCAACACCTACTTTTTTCTTAAGATTTGCTGGTGCGTCTTTTTCTTTTTCACTACAGCTAACTATCAATAAACAGCCTGCTAAAAGGAGGGTGATCATTTTTGTATATAAGTATTGAGTAGTCATTTTTTGTTGGCACGATGTGTTATCCATTATTGATCTCACTCAATGCATAAAGGCCTTTAAATAAAAAATTCAGGTCGGTAAATATCTCGTTTTTAAGTTGACCTGCAAAATATGTTGCGTCGCCACCGGTTAAAACTATGTTTAAGTTATGGTATTTGCTTTTATAAAAATTAATGAAGCCATCGATCTCATATCCCATGCCCGCGATCACCCCGCTTTGTAAATTGGTTTTTGTATCATAACCAATTACGGGGAATTTCCATTCGGCATGTACCAATGGCAACAGCGCCGTATGATCATGCATTGATTTAAAACGCATTTCCATGCCCGGAGAAATTGACCCTCCTATGAACTGGTGGCTTTGCGTAATAAAATTATACGTAATACAACTGCCTAAAGCGATCACTAAATTATTTTTACCCGGATAAAAATGAACCGCAGCAGCGCACAGGGCCAACCTATCTGCACCAATCGTTTGCGGTTTGCTAACGGGCGCCGTAAAATTCAATTTAGTAAGATATGATAGTTTATGAAAGCTGCTTTTTGCTGACAGCAGATCTTCTATTGCAACATCATGTTCAATAACAGATGATAAAATTGTTTTCGCAGGCTTGTATTCATCCAGCAACGCTGTGATATTGTCAACAGTAGCATTTTGTAAAACACCTTCTTTTACAAATTGGTCGTTTTCAAATACCGCATATTTTAAACGGGTGTTTCCAAAATCAAAGCAGAGTGTTTTATTCATTTTGATTATAGATTAAATCCTTCCAGATTTTTAAAATGCCCGTTCAATTGTATTCTGTCTTTCAATGTTTCCATTTCAGCCATCACAGGCAAGACTTTCACTAAATGTTGTTTTAAATATTCTTGTCTGTATAATTCTCTTAGTAACTCGAGTAATTCGTATTCTTCTTCTAATGATAATCCCACATGATGTGCTACATCGTAACTCAATAATTCTTCTTCAGGTTTTTTTAAATTTCTTATTTACTTTTAAGAACTCGTGTAATTGCCTCGTTGCTTCAATTACCTTTTGCATTAATTTTTTACTCCCTTTCGGATCATTCGTTGGATAAGTAACGATGGCGCCATCATACATTTTTTCGGGTATATCTTTTATCACTTCCAGAATGCGGAATGGTTTTACACCTTTTGTTTTAACATCCATTTCACCGTTATCGTATAACGTTGTAATTTCCGCCACTTCTACCAATGTGCCCATCTCCGTCATTTTATTATTTACAACGGAAGGGATACCAAATGGCTTTTTAGATTCATGACAATCTTTGATCAATTGTTTGTACCGCGGTTCAAAAATGTGCAGATTCAGTTCCTCACCGGGATATACAACAATACCTAATGGAAAAATGGGAATAAAATTCGTCATAGCTTATTACTGCAAATATAAAATGATAATGCTTAATTGTTAATGGTAAATTGTTAATGATTAGAAGCTATTCGAATTTGAGATTTTATTTGGATTTTGATTACTGGTTCTTGAAATTTGTTTCTTATGTGGCAACAATACCTGCAAAAAATACAACAGGCTGATATCAGAACACTGGCCAGGTGCATTTCCTTAATTGAGAATGAATCACAGGGCTACGAATCCCTGATGCGCTTATTGCCTTCTTCTGCAACACCTGTTATTGGCATAACGGGACCGCCAGGTGCTGGCAAAAGCACGTTGGTAGACAGTTTGATAGGATTGATCGTTGAACAAGAAAAAAAAGTAGCTGTGTTATGTGTTGACCCATCTTCTCCATTTAATCTTGGGGCATTATTAGGAGACAGGTTACGGATGAGCAAGTGGTATAATAACCCAAATGTATTTATCCGTTCTCTGGCGACAAGAGGTTCACTTGGCGGTTTGCATCCCAAGATCATTGAAATAACAGATCTTTTAAAGGTTGCGGGATTTGATTACATCATAGTTGAAACGGTTGGCGTTGGGCAAAGTGAAATTGAAATTGCAGGACTCGCCGATACAACTGTTGTGGTGGTAGTGCCGGAAGCCGGCGATGAGATACAAACCATGAAAGCCGGTATCATGGAAATTGCCGATCTCTTTGTAGTGAATAAAAGCGACCGACCCGATGCAGATACTTTTGTAAAGAATTTACGGTTGATGTTAGCGCCTGCATTTCACCGACAAGAAACACCCGTAGCAGTTATAAAAACGATCGCCTCACAAAAAGAAGGTATTGAAGAATTGTATGCCGCTATCAATGAAAACCTTAAGCAGTCTGCCAAAAACACCAAACACTTTTGGTTACTGGCAGAAAAAGCCTACTACTTAATTCAACAAAAAAGACTGAAGGATATTAATAAAGCCGCACTACAGGAAAGTATTAAAAAAGAAGGAGCTGATTTTAACCTGTATCGTTTTATAAAAAACTACGATTGATCTTGTGGCTGGCTGCCATTGTGTTTCCACCAGCGATAGCCGATGATACCAATAATTACAAACGGCGCTAGCATTAAATAAAGAATGCCACTATTCAATCCTGCAGCGGGTTTTTCGCCCATTTGCTGTGCTGTTTTAGAACAGATAGAACATTGAGCCATTGCATTAATAGTAACGCAGATGCTCAATAATATGATAGCTATTTTTTTCACTTTGTAAAGATAATTATTTTGTCTGAACCATTGAGTGAAGTTGATTGATTTGATTTTAAAATCAGCGAAATCAAAATAATCAGGTTTAATCAGCGGTTCAGAAAAAAAACGGCGAAATTTTCATTTCGCCGTTCGTAATATTATGCTGTTTCCATTTTCTTTGATTCTCTCTTTCTGTCATCTTCGTTCAATAATAATTTTCTTAAGCGGATGATCTTCGGAGTTACTTCGATACACTCATCTTGCTGGATATACTCCATACATTCTTCTAAAGACATAACAACTTTTGGTGCCATACGAGACGCATCATCAGTTCCGCTTGCACGGTGGTTAGTTAGTTTTTTAGCTTCCGTTGCATTTACAACAAGATCTCCCGGCTTAATGTGTTCGGCCAAAATTTGACCTGCATAAACTTCTTCACCGGCATCTACAAAGAAAGTTCCTCTTTCCTGTAATTTATCGATAGAATATGCTGTTGTTTTTTCAGTTGTTTTAGATAATAAAACACCATTGTTTCTTCCAGGAATAGGGCCTTTCCAAGGACGATATTCTAAGAAACGATGAGCCATTACAGCTTCACCCGTTGTTGCAGTCAGCATTTGTGTACGCAAACCGATCAAACCGCGCGAAGGGATTTCAAATTCTAAATGTTGCATATCACCTTTGGTTTCCATGATCAACATTTCTCCTTTACGGCGACTAACTAAATCAATTACTTTACTTGCAAATTCTTGTGGAACATCTACAACCAGATTTTCAAATGGCTCAGATTTTTTACCATCAATTTCTTTTACAATTACCTGTGGCTGACCAACAGTTAATTCATATCCTTCTCTACGCATTGTTTCGATCAGAATACCTAGGTGAAGGATACCACGGCCGTAAACAAGGAAGCTATCTGCTCCATCCGTATCTTCTACTTTTAATGCAAGGTTCTTTTCAGTTTCTTTATGTAAGCGATCACGTAAGTGACGGCTTGTTACAAACTTACCATCTTTACCAAAGAAAGGTGAGTTGTTAATACTGAACAACATATTCATTGTTGGTTCATCGACAGTGATCAATGCCAAGGCTTCAGGGTTTTCAAAATCAGCAATGGTATCACCGATATTGAAATCTTCTAATCCAACAACTGCGCAAATATCTCCGGCCTGAACTTCTGCAACCTTACGTTTGCCCATTCCTTCGAATATGTATAATTCTTTAATTCTTGGTTTTTTGATGGTGCCATCAGCCTGCATTAAGCTAATAACCTGGTTTTCTTTAATTACACCGCGAGCCACTCTACCCACAGCGATACGGCCAAGGAAAGAAGAATAATCAAGTGAAGTGATCTGCATTTGCAAATTACCTTCACTGATCTTTGGTTCAGGTACATATTTAATGATACCATCTAATAAAGGATTGATATTATCAATTTGTTCTAGTGTGTTATTAAACCAACCATTTTTACCAGACCCGTAAAAAGTAGGAAAATCTAATTGTTCTTCTGTTGCATCAAGGTTGAAAAATAATTCAAATACTGCATCATGCACTTCATCAGGACGACAGTTTGGTTTATCTACTTTGTTAATTACAACAATTGGCTTTAAACCTAAAGCCAAAGCTTTTTGTAGTACGAAACGTGTTTGAGGCATTGGCCCTTCAAACGCATCTACTAACAATACAACACCATCAGCCATTTTCAATACGCGCTCAACTTCTCCGCCGAAATCACTATGTCCCGGAGTATCAATAACATTGATCTTATAATCTTTGTAAATAACAGATGCATTCTTACTGAAGATGGTGATACCACGTTCTCTTTCAAGATCGTTGCTATCCATTATCAGGTCACCTGTTTCCTGGTTGTCCCTAAATACTTTTGTAGTATGAAGGATCTTATCAACCAATGTAGTTTTACCATGATCTACGTGGGCGATGATGGCGATGTTTCTTATATTCATAAATTTTCCTTTTGTTCTTAGTTGCTGGTTATTAGTGTGTTACAGCGTAACTACCAATAGCCGGTTGCTTTTCGAGGCGCAAAGGTACTCAAAATCAGCCGGATATCAAGGTTAAATGTCAATTAATATAGGTAATTCTTCCTTTTAGGATATGATGTATATTTATATTGAATCAACTGATTTGACCTAACATTTAGATCTTGAGAACCATTTACCACAGATTTTATCGCTTATTACCCATTCGGAAGATAAATGCCGATAGCGAACTCTTTCTTTTGAATGATGATGAAATCAGAACGATCAAAAGAAACGAACGTTTTGCCATCTGGGCAGCGGCTTTTTTTGGGATGATGGGCGTTATACTTTTATACACGCCGCAATTAGAATGGCCGCAATTGTTCCCTTCCTATACAATTATTGCTTTCGGCAGACCCTTCGCTATTCCTTTTGTGATGATGATATATAGTTTTATCCTGGTTATGATCGAGATCACCCTGCTTACTTTTTTAAATATCTGGTGCGCACATGAGGTAGCGGTTGCGACAGGATTTTTAACGCATGCCAACAAACAATCAACCCACAAAAGAAATTTACTTGTTGATATAGGATTAGAGAAAAAGAATAAACAAGAATTAAAATACGGCATCGATCCATTGCAAGGCATTAATAAAACAGCTTTACTTACCTGGAACTTTTTCTTTTTATTAAAAGCTACTTTGAGCAATATGTTGTTCAAGGTGTTAATACAACGTATGCTTGGCCGCTACGCATTGCAGGCTGTGAAAGACTTTGCCGGTATTTTTATTTTCTCTGCATGGAACGCTTATGGTACCAAAGTGATATTGAAGGAAGCCAGAGTGGTAATCATGGGACAAAATTTAATTGAACAGGTTGTCGCCAAAATAAAAGTGGACCAGGAGCCAACGCCTGAATTCAAAAGCCTTTTGTATGATACGCTCCAATACATCGCGATCAACAAAAGAGACTTTCATCAAAATCATTACGTACTAACAAAAATGTTGTTCACCATTTATAAAATAGAACCGAAAGAAACACATTTTTTAGAAGAAGGATACCTCAACAAATTAAAGGCTGCCAACGAAGAAGAAAAAAAGATCTGCATCTTATTAATTATTATGGGCTTTTTACTAGACGGAGATATCTCAATTCGTGAAATGCTGCAAATGCATGAACTGAGAAACCTCGGTTTTCTAGACCTCGAAACAGAAACCATCAAACAATACGAACAGGATTTTTTAAATGGCAAGGGAATTGATGGATTGATCAGTAAATACCTGTAACAATTTCGTAAATTGCTGATTCCATTATGCCTTTCAACTTACAATCACCATATTCTCCTTCCGGCGATCAGCCCGAGGCTATACAAAAGCTAACCAACGGCATTTTGGATGGCGAAAGATACCAAACATTATTAGGCGTTACCGGCAGCGGCAAAACCTATACCATGGCGAATGTTATTCAAAATACACAGAAGCCTACATTGGTTATAACACACAACAAAACATTGGTGGCGCAATTGTATGGCGAGTTCAAACAATTTTTCCCTGATAATGCTGTTGGCTATTTTGTTAGCTATTACGATTACTATCAGCCGGAGGCTTACATGCCAGTTAGCAACACCTATATTGAAAAAGACCTCAGTATCAATGAAGAATTAGATAAACTACGTTTACAGGCAACAGCTCAATTATTAAGTGGCAGAAGAGATATTATTGTAGTGGCTAGTGTAAGCTGTATCTATGGTATGGGCAACCCGACTGAATTTGAAAACGGTATCGTGCGCATTCAAAAAGGGCAGGTATTATCAAGACAAGGATTTTTACATTCTTTAGTTAATAGTTTATATAAGAGAACGCAGATAGATTTTACAAGAGGCACTTTCAGGGTAAAAGGCGATACAGTTGATATCAATTTGCCTTATGTAGATTTCGGTTACCGTATTACTTTTTTTGGTGATGAGATAGAAAGTATCGAAACGCTGGAACTGACTACCAGCAAGCGTATTGGTTTAGTTGATAATGCCGCTATCTTTCCGGCGAATTTATATTTAGCACCGAAGGATATTATGCAGCAAGTGATCTATGAGATACAGGATGAAACTGCTGCACAGGTAGAATACTTTAAAAAAACAGGAAAATATATTGAAGCCCAACGCATAGAAGAAAGGGTGAATTATGATCTGGAGATGATACGTGAATTGGGTTACTGCAATGGTATAGAAAACTATTCAAGATTTTTTGACAGAAGAAAACCCGGCACAAGACCCTTTTGTTTGTTGGATTATTTTCCGAATGATTATTTATGTGTGATAGATGAAAGCCATCAAACAATTCCGCAGGTAAGTGGTATGTATGGTGGCGACAGAAGTAGAAAATTAGTATTGGTTGATTACGGTTTTCGTTTGCCATCGGCTATGGATAATCGTCCGCTTAATTTTAATGAGTTTGAAAGCATGCTCAATCAAACCGTTTTTGTATCAGCCACGCCTGGTGATTATGAATTGGAGAAAACCGGAGGTGTAGTTGTTGAACAGGTTGTAAGACCAACAGGATTATTAGATCCGCCGATAGAAATCCGTCCGTCAGTAAATCAGATCGATGATCTTTTGGATGAAATAGATAAACGCATTAAAAAAGGGGATCGTGTTTTAGTGACCACGTTGACAAAACGGATGGCAGAGGAAATGGATAAATACCTCAAACGCATCGATATAAAAAGTAAATACATTCACAGTGAAGTTGATACCTTGGAAAGAGTAGAAATTTTGCGTGATCTGCGCCTCGGAGTGATCGATGTTCTGGTAGGCGTTAACTTATTAAGAGAAGGGTTAGATCTGCCGGAAGTGTCGCTGGTAGCCATTTTGGACGCAGACAAAGAAGGCTTTCTACGTAATGAAAAAAGCTTAACACAAACTGCAGGCAGGGCGGCGCGTAATGTTGACGGACTGGTAATTTTTTATGCTGATAAGATGACGGACAGTATGCAAAAAACCATCGACGAAACATCCCGAAGAAGAGAAAAACAGATGGCTTATAATATCGAACACAATATCACACCCAAGACGATTATCAAAAGTATAGAACAGGTAATGGCGCAAGGCTCCGTACTCGATGTAAAGGGCTACGATCCATCAAATCCTTATTCTGTAAGTGCAGATCAGGACCTGGTAAACGTTGCGGCAGATGAGCAGATTGTCTATAATACGATTCCCCAGATAGAGAAAGCCATTGGCAAGACCAAAAAGGAAATGGAAAAAGCCGCCCGGGACCTGGATTTTATGGAAGCAGCCCGTTTAAGAGACGAAATGTTCAGGATGCAGAAGGAGTTGGAAGGAATGAAAAAATAATTTCTTATCTTTCATATTAATAAAAACCTGTACACATGATAGTTATAGCACTTTACAACCTTAAAGGTGGTGTTGGCAAAACGGCTTCTTGCGTAAATTTTGCCTATCTCGCAGCAAAAGATGGTTATAAAACTTTGCTTTGGGATATCGACCCTCAAGGCTCTACTACTTTTTACTACAATGTAAAACCTAAAAATGCAATGGGCATCAAGAAACTCATCAGTAAAGATGTGGTTTTGGAAAGCGCTATCCTAGCAACGGAATACGACAACCTTGAAATTATTCCTGCTGATAATTCTGCCAAAAGTTTTGATATCATGGTAGAAGAAATGAAAGGTAATAAAACACGGTTGAAAGGAATTTTAAAACAGCTGGAAAATGAATACGATTTCGTTTTCATTGATTGCCCTCCTGGCTTTAGCGCACTAAGCGAAAATATTTTTGCAGCTGCGGATATTGTATTGATGCCGATCATCCCAACAACATTATCGATCCGCACCTACGATATGGTGAAAGATTATTTTAAAGAAAAAGATCTTGATGGCAGTAAAATGATGTGTTTTTTTACGCTGGTGGATCTTCGTAAAAATATGCACAATGAAATAATGGAGAAATTATACAAAGACAAAAAATTCTTTCAAAATTATATCCCCGCTTTATCTGATGTAGAAAGAATGGGTATTTACCGCAAACCAATTGAAGAGTATGCCCGCAGCAGCTATGCAGCAAAATGTTATAGTGATCTGTGGACTGAAATTAAAGAAGGAGTTGTGGAATAAAAAAAGGCGAGACTAACATCTCGCCTTTTTAATTACTTTTACGCCATGCGAAAGAAATTATTTTTATTAGATGCCATGGCACTCGTATTCCGTGCCTATTATGCGTTAATTCGTAGCCCACGCCTTACCAGTGCAGGAAGAAACACCAATGCGCAATTTGGATTTACAAATACCTTGGTTGATCTTATCAATAATCAGCACCCTACGCATATGGCCGTTTGTTTTGATACAAGTGCGCCTACAGAACGCCATACAGATTTCGCAGACTATAAAGCCAACAGGCAGGAAACACCGGAAGATATTTCTTCTTCCCTACCCGATATAAAAAAAATAATCGAAGGATTTAATATTCCAGTAATAGCTATCGATGGTTACGAAGCCGACGATGTAATTGGCGCGTTAGCTAAACAGGCTGAGAAAGCGGGTTATGATGTGTACATGGTTACGCCTGATAAAGATTACGGACAATTGGTTTCGGAAAATATTAAGATATACAAACCTCCATACCAAGGCGGCAATTTTGAAATTTTGGGCCCTGCAGAAGTTTGTGCCAAATGGGATATCGAAAGTGTAGACCAGGTAATCGATATTTTAGGATTGATGGGAGATTCCGTAGATAATATCCCCGGCATACCCGGTGTTGGTGAAAAAACTGCAGCCAAATTATTAAAGGAATATCAAACCTTAGAAAATGTATTAGCTAATGCTGATAAAATAAAAGGTGCGCTGGGCGAAAAAGTACGCAACGGAAAAGACCTAGCAATAATGAGCAAAAAACTCGCAACGATCATTACCGAATTGCCTGTTGAATTTCATGAAGAAGATTTCAGAATAAAAGAACAAAATAAAGAAGCGCTGAAAGAAATTTTTACTGAGCTGGAATTTAAACAGATCAGTAAAAGAATATTAGGTG
>JABDBG010000025.1:31202-33493 GCA_013288745.1 Bacteroidota bacterium | reverse complement strand
GCATATGCACCTGTTACGCCAGCCGGTGCGCCTGTTAACACTGCGCCCGGCAGGTGTAACCGGTGCATATGCAGCGGGTTCATTTACAGTAAGTGGTACACCAACAGTAACGGGTCCATTTACTTACACAGTAACGACAAGCGGTGGAGGTTGCGGTACAGTAAATCTGACAGGAACAATAACTATCAATACTTTACCAACGATATCATTAAGTTCAGGCAGTGCAGCACAAACAGTTTGTTCGGGTACAGCGATCGGCGCTATCAAATATGCAATAGGCGGTTCAGCAACAGGAGCAGTGTTAACAGGTGCGCCTGCTGGTGTGACCGGCGCATTTGCAGCAGGTGTGTTTACCGTAAGCGGTACACCAACAGTAACCGGTCCGTTTACCTACACTGTAACAACCAGTGGAGGGTCTTGCGGTACAGTAAATCTGACAGGAACAATAACTATCAATACTTTACCAACGATATCATTAAGTTCAGGCAGTGCGGCACAAACGGTGTGTTCCGGTACGGCGATCAGTAGCATAGTTTATGCGATCGGTGGTTCAGCAACGGGAGCAGTTTTAACGGGCGCACCGGCTGGAGTAACAGGTGCATTTGCAGCAGGTTCATTTACCGTAAGCGGTACACCAACAGTGACCGGTCCGTTTACTTATACGGTAACAACGAGTGGTGGTAGTTGCGGTACAGTGAACTTAACAGGAACAATAACTGTTAATCCGATATTAACGCCAACAGTAAGTTGCGGAACAACAACCAATACATCAGTACAATTTACATGGCCTGCAGTAGCAGGGGCAACGGGCTATACTACCAGCTATACAATAAACGGTGGCGGAGCAGTTGTAGGAACAGGCACTTCACCTTTTACAGTAAGCCCGTTAGCTCCTGGAGATAATGTGGTTATAACAGTAACTCCAACCGGCCCGGGTTGCTTTGCAGCAAGCACACCAACTACCTGTACAGCTGTTGCTTGTACACCATCAACAGTAACAGTACCGGCGAATGTAACAGTGTGTAACGGTGGTACGGTAGCAGCAACAGCATTTACGAGTACGCCGGCAGGTGCAACGTTTGCATGGACGAATAGTAATACTGCGATCGGCCTTGCGGCGTCAGGCGTAGGAAATATCGCTTCATTTACAGCAACAAATTTAACAGGTGCACCAATAACTGCTACGATCACGGTAACACCGACGATAGCGCCATGTACGGGTACATCAAATAGTTATACGATAACGGTAAATCCTTTATCAACAATAGTGTTAACCTCAGGTAGTGCAACACAAACAGTTTGTTCAGGAACAGCAATTACACCGATAGTTTACACAGTAGGTGGTGCAGCAACCGGTGCAACATTGACGGGTGCATTACCACCGGGCGTAACAGGAACCTTTGCAGGAACAACCTTTACGATAAGCGGCACACCAACATCAGCAGTAGGCAGCCCTTTCAATTATACAGTAACTACAACGGGTAGTAGCTGCACGGAAGTATCATTAAGTGGGACTGTAACAGTTAATCCTATATTATCACCAGCGGTAATTTGCGGAACAACAACCAATACCTCAGTACAATTCACATGGCCGGCAGTAGCGGGAGCTACGGGTTATAATACAAGTTATACCGTGAACGGCGGTGCAGCAGTTGTAGGAACAGGTACATCACCATTTACAGTAAGTCCGCTTGCTCCGGGAGATGTAGTGGTTATAACAGTAACGCCAACGGGTGCGGGTTGCTTTGCAGCAAGCACACCAACTACCTGTACAGCGGTTGCTTGTACACCATCAACGGTAACGGTTCCGGCGAATGTAACAGTATGTAACGGTGGTACGGTAGCAGCAACAGCCTTTACCAGCACGCCAGCGGGAGCAACATATGCATGGACTAATAGTAATCCTGCAATTGGTCTTGCGGCATCAGGAGTTGGAGATATTGCTTCATTTACAGCAACAAATTTAACGGGTGCACCAATAACCGCTACGATCACGGTAACGCCGACGATAGCACCATGTACGGGTACACCAAATACGTATACGATAACGGTAAATCCATTATCTACAATGGTATTGAGTTCGCCGGCAGGTAGTGATGCCCAAACAGTATGTTCAGGCGTAGCGATAGCACCGATAGTATATACCGTAGGTGGCGGCGCAACAGGCGCAACATTAACCGGAGCTTTACCACCGGGCGTAACAGGAACATTTGCAGCAGGGGCATTTACGATCAGTGGCACACCAACATCAGCAGTAGGCAGCCCTTTCAATTATACAGTAACTACAACGG
>JABDBG010000025.1:0-31192 GCA_013288745.1 Bacteroidota bacterium | reverse complement strand
TGAAGTGCCTGTTCCTACAACTGCTGCACCACCGTTCACGGTATAGCTTGTATTATAACCTGTAGCTCCCGCCACAGCAGCCCTTTCAATTATACAGTAACTACAACGGGTAGCAGTTGCACGGAAGTGGCATTAAGCGGTTCGGTAACAGTAAACCCTGTATTATCACCAGCGGTTACCTGTGGAGCAACAACAACAACATCTGTACAATTTACATGGCCTGCTGTGGCGGGAGCTACAGGTTATAATACAAGCTATACCGTGAACGGTGGTGCAGCAGTTGTAGGAACAGGCACTTCACCTTTCACAGTAAGTCCGCTTGCTCCTGGAGATGTAGTGGTTTTAACAGTAACCCCAACGGGTGCCGGTTGTTTTGCAGCAAGCACACCAACCAGTTGTACAGCAGTTGCCTGTGTACCATCAACAGTAGTAGTACCGGCAAATGTGGTAGTATGTAATGGCGGTACAGTAGCAGCAACAAGCTTTACAAGTGTACCAGCCGGAGCAACATATGCATGGACGAATAGCAATCCTGCGATCGGCCTGGCGGCATCGGGTACAGGTAATATCGCTTCATTTACAGCAACAAATTTAACAGGTGCACCAATAACAGCTACGATAACGGTAACGCCAACGATAGCGCCATGTACGGGTACACCAAATACGTATACGATAACGGTAAATCCTTTATCAACAATAACATTGAGCTCGGGAAGTTCAACGCCAACAGTATGTTCAGGAACAGCCATTACACCGATAGTATACACAATAGGTGGTGGAGCAACCGGTGCAAGTTTGAGCGGTACATTACCGGCAGGAGTAACAGGAACCTTTGCAGGAACAACCTTTACGATAAGCGGCACACCATCAACAGCAGTAGGCAGTCCTTTCAGTTATACCGTAACTACAACGGGTAGCAGTTGCACGGAAGTATCATTAAGTGGTACCATAACAGTAAATGCCTTACCAGTGATTGGCGGACCATCAGCCGTATGTGTTGGTAGTACCATTACTGTAACCGGCACACCAACAGCGGCAGCTGTTACGCCTTGGTCATCTGCAACAACATCGGTAGCAACAATAAATAGTGCAGGATTAGTAACGGGAATATCTGCAGGAAGCAGCCTTATAACTTATACCAACAGTAACAACTGTACAACTACAGCAACAATTACGGTAAATAGCCTTTCAGTTATCAGTGGTACATTAAATGTATGCGTTGGTAATACAACACCTCTGGCAGCAACGGGAACACCTTCTGCTTCGCCATGGACATCGGCTACAACCTCCGTTGCAACGATAAATAGTACCACAGGTGTTGTAACAGGAGTTAGTGCAGGAACCAGCGTAATCTCATTTACTAACAGCAATGGCTGCATAACAACAGCAACTGTTACAGTAAATGGTTTACCAACTATCTCAGGTACACCTACGGTATGTTCGGGCGGAAGCACAACAACATTAACGGGTTCAGGAACTCCTAACGCCGTTAACCCTTGGGTTTCATCAGCGACATCTGTTGCAACGATCAGCAATTCAGGCGTAGTTACGGGCGTATCGGCAGGATCAACAACGATCACCTATACCAATAGTAACGGTTGTACTGCAACACAAGTTGTTACTGTAAATGCTTTGCCGGCAGCAACCATAAGCTACACACCGGGTACATACTGTACAAGCAACAGTACACCGCAGCTTGTAACGCAATCAGGAACAACAGGAGGAATATATAGTGCTCCGGCAGGTTTATCAATCAATTCAGGATCGGGAAGTATTATCCCATCATCGAGTACGCCTAACAGCTATACAGTAACGTATACATTAACGGCAACGGGTTGTCCAACTCAACATGCAACTGCAACTGTTGCGATAGATCCAACTCCGACATTGGTGATCCAAAATCCGAATGCTGTTTGTCAGGGCAATGCGGTTAATATAACTGCTTCATATATAGCCAAAGATCATAGCAACTGGCCTGCAGGTACCATAACTGATTATTATTATGATGCCGCAGCTACCAATCAAATAGTACCACCTGCATCACCGGCTAATTTAATGCCGTCTGCTACAACTACTTACTATATAGTAGCCAGACTAGCAGGTTGTAATAGTCCTACTGAAGGAGTTATTGTTACCATACGTGATACACCAAGTGCACCAATTACAGCTGATACGCTTAGGTATTGCCAGTTTGCAGATGCTCCGGCTTTAACAGCTACGGGAACTGCGGGCAGCAACCTGGTATGGTATACACAACCGGTTGGAGGAACTGATAGTACTTTAACGGCACCAACGCCTCCAACAGATAAAGGAGGTGTAACAATACCTTATTATGTTGGACAGGAAACAACATACGGTACGGGTATTAACGCTCTTACTTGTGTGAGCCCTAGTCGTGCGGAATTAGATGTTAAAATAACAACTAAGCCAACAGCCACAGCTAAACCGAATGTTTTTGAAGGGGTCGCTGCAGGAAAGGAAATTACATTTGAAGGTTTTGCTACGGGAGGCCCAATAAGCTGGACGCTAAACGACAGTACGATTGCGCCATATTCTACTGCGGCAACACAAACCCTTGTTCCACCTTATTCTACAGCGCCAGCTCCGGCACCGCAAGCTATTACTACTATCTATTATTTAGTAGTGAAATCTGATCTTGCCGGTTGTCAGGCAGTAGCCCCAGTAATAGTAACAACGGTTCAGCCATTAAAGATCCCGAATATATTCTCGCCAAATAGTGATGGCCATAATGATAAATGGGATATAGGAAATGTATCTGAGTTCCCTGATCTTGAGGTGAGTATATTTAATAGGTATGGCCAGTTCGTTTTCCAATCACCTGATCATTACAATACACAATGGGATGGTACTTATCATGGACAACCATTACCTGTAGGAACTTATTTTTACATCATAAAAACATCAGGTGATGCGAAGCCGATCAGTGGATCTGTTTCTATAATAAGATAATAGTAGAGAAACTTATCATTTTATAATTTATCTTGAAGCAATTAAGACGGCCTTAATTGCTTCAAGATTTTTTGCTTTTATATACTGTTACCGCGTCGTTAAATTGCTATTTTTCTTTGATATTTAACCCACATACCTTAAAATCCTTACTGGTGTCTCTCAAAAAAATTATCGATATTTTTCCCCACAAGTGTTAGCAAATCTTTCTTGCCTTTACAGCAGTATATACTAATTTGGCTTCACTAACTATCGCTAATATATGAAGATGATGAAATATCAATTAGGACAAACAGTTACTCTTTTAGATCTGGAATACAAGCCGGCGGGTACTGCGGTGATACGTAAATATAATGACTGGTCGAACCAATATGTAGTTGATTATATCTATCCAAACGGAAAAACAGATCAGATAACTATTCCGGAAGAGAGGTTGATCATGGCACCGGATGCATTAAAAGTTGCTTGAGGAAAAGTTTTCGCAAAAAACATCGCTTTTAGGTAAAAAAGTTTGCTTTTTTTTATCTCTGTAATAGAATAGTATCTATATTTGACGCGCAAAACGATTTGCTTAACACTTTCTCATTAATATTGATCGCTAATGATTGTATCAGTAGTAATGAAATGATCGAAACCTTATAATAATTCCCCAATAACAAAAACAAACTGAACGCTATAATACTATTATAGTTTATAGGTATTTTATTGCTAATTAATAATGATTGCTATTATGAAAAACAAATTGACTCAACCTTCATGTAAGAATTTGCTTGTCTTTAAAAGATTACATTCTTTCTTTCTTGCCGTGGTATTATTATTTACAGGTACGCTTGTAAATGCACAATCGCCGGTAGGTGATGTTGTAGGGAAAGTAACTGTGGGATACCAGGGATGGTTTGCTGCTCCTGGTGATGGATCGCCCTATAATAATTGGTGGCACTGGACGTCTGTGGGTGGTGCACCTTCTGCAACTAATACCGGAATAAAGGCATGGCCTGATGAACGTGAATTTACTACTACGTTTCCTACGGCTTATTCAAATCTAGGTAACGGTCAGCCCGCTAATTTGTTTTCTTCATATACAGATCAAACAATGAATACGCAATTTTTATGGATGCAACAAAATGGTATTGATTGCGCAGCATTGCAACGTTTTGATCCGGTTGGTGGAGAGGGCCCAATTCGCGATGCCATAGCTGCCAAAGTAAGAGTTATGGCAGAAGCTCATAACGTTAAGTTTTATATTATGTATGATGTTAGTGGCTGGACGAATATGTCGACAGAAATGCCTAACGACTGGACAACCAAAATGTCTGCGTATACATCATCTCCTGCATATGCAAGACAAAATGGTAAACCCGTAGTTTGTATCTGGGGACTTGGTCTTGATGATGCTAATCATCCTTTTACAAATGCACAATGCGTAACGGTAATCAATTGGTTTAAAAGTCAGGGCTGTTATGTGATTGGTGGCGTTCGTGGAGAATGGCGCACAACTACTGATGGTTTTACAGATACTTATAATGCATTTAATATGATATCTCCGTGGGAGATAGGGAAAATAGGAACTATTGCAGATGAAGATAATTATTACAATAATGTGAACATACCTGATCAGGCATATTGTACTGCTCATGGTATCGACTATCAGCCATGCGTTTTACCGGGAGATGTTTCAGTTCACCAACGTGTGCATGGAAATTTTATGTGGGAGCAGTTTTACAACATGAAAAAATTAGGTGCACAAGGCATTTATATTTCTATGTATGACGAATTCAATGAAGGAAACGAAATTGCAAAAACGGCAGAGAACCAATCGCAGATACCTGTGGGCTCAGGATATCTTGGTTTAGATGAAGATGGAACTGCTGTTTCATCAGATTATTATTTACGATTAACAAATGACGGCGGTAAAATGTTTAAGGGACAAATACCTTTAACTGCAACCCGTCCAACACCATATTTTGTAACAGTTGCACCCGGCATTACTAATTTAGCAACAGATACAGCAGTGGCAGGAACATTCCTTACCTACAATATCGCAGCTTCGGGTGCGCCAACAAGTTTTGGTGCAACAGGTTTGCCGGCAGGTTTATCAGTAAATACAGCAACCGGAGTAATAAGCGGTATTCCTGCAACAGCAGGTACTTATACTGTTACAGTAAGCGCAACGAATGCAACAGGCACCGGTACAATGCCAATAAGTTTTATCATTACAAACCCTGCTCCTGAATCTGCTTTTGGTGGTACGCCTTGGGCTATTCCAGGAACGATACAGGCTGAAAATTATGATGTAGGCGGACAAGGTGTTGCATATAGTGATGCCGATCCAGCCAATACCGGCGGACAATATAGAACTGATGGGGTAGATATTGAAGGTTGTTCTGATGCCGGCGGCGGATATGACATTGGATTTACAAGCGCAGGGGAGTGGTTAAAATATACGGTTAATGTTGCATCAACAGGTACTTATACTTTCCAGGCAAGATTAGCAACAGAAGGAACAGGTAATACTTTTCATGTAGAAGTAGATGGCCAGAATATTTCAGGAAGTATTACAGTGCCAAATAGCGGCGGCTGGCAAACTTGGGAAACGGTTAGTTTTACCACGCCGACCATTACAAGTGGCCAGCATGTAATTCGTTTTTATGAAGAAACAGGCGGCTATAATATCAACTATTACACTCTTGTCGCGATAGCTTCTGCACCTGTAATATCAAGTGCGGCAACTGCTACAGCTACAACAGGTACTGCATTTAGTTACACTATCACGGCATCTAATACGCCAACGAGTTTTAGTGCAACAGGTTTACCGACAGGTTTATCTGTTAATACTTCAACAGGCGTTATTAGTGGTACACCAACAACCGCAGGTTCATACCCGGTAACTGTTACGGCAACTAATGCTGCAGGTACAGGAAATAAAACAGTAACCATTACAGTTAATTCTGCTGTAGTTGCACCTTCTATATCAAGTGCTGCAACAGCAACAGGAACAGTAGGTACAGCATTTAGTTATACTATCACTGCAACTAATACACCAACAAGTTATGCTGCTACAAGTTTGCCGGCTGGTGTAACTGTAAATACAACAACAGGTGTTGTTAGTGGTACACCAACAACTGCAGGAACTTATACCGCAACAGTAAGTGCAACCAATGCAGGCGGCACAGGAAATAAAACAGTAACCATTACCGTTAGTCCGGCTACTGTTACTGAATCTCCATATGGTGGGACAGCGGCAAGTATCCCCGGAATTATACAAGCAGAAAATTATGATCTTGGTGGACAAGGTGTAGCATACAATGATACAGATCCTGCCAATGATGGTGGTCAATACAGAACAACTGAAGGTGTGGATGTTGAAACAACAGGTGATACTGGTGGAGGTTATGACGTAGGCTATACTGCAACAGGTGAATGGATGAAATACACTGTAAATGTTACAACTACTGGAGTGTATACATTACAGGTAAGGGTGGCATCAATCACAACGGGGAATACTTTACATGTTGAATTAGACGGTGTAAATATTTCCGGAACAATAACAGTTCCCAATACCGCAGGCTGGCAAACTTATCAAACAGTTAGCGTAACAACACCAAGCATTACAAGTGGACAGCATGTTATTCGTATTTACGAAGAAACAGGCGGCTTCAATATCAATTATATAAATTTTGTAGCTATACCTGCAGCTCCTGTGGTTTCAAGCGCAGGAACAGCAACAGGTACAACAGGCGCAGCATTTAGTTATACGATTACAGCATCTAATACACCAACAAGTTATGCTGCAACAGGATTGCCTGCAGGCGTAACAGTAAATACAACAACCGGTGTTATTAGTGGCACACCAACTACAGCAGGAACATATACAGCAAGTGTTAGTGCGATCAATGCAGGTGGTACAGGAAGTAAAACAGTAACAATTACTATTAGCCAGTCTGTAATAGCGCCTGTAGTATCGAGTGCAGCTACAGCAACGGGTACAACGGGTGCAGCATTTAGCTATACGATCACTGCATCTAATACACCAACAAGTTATGGTGCAACAGGATTACCTGCAGGCGTAACAGTCAATACAACAACAGGTATTGTTAGCGGTACACCAACAACAGCAGGAACATATACAGCAACAGTTAGTGCAACCAATGCCGGTGGCACAGGAAATAAAACAGTGACCATAACTATTAGTCAGGCAGTAGTTGCACCTGTGGTATCAAGCGCAGCAACAGCAAATGGCACAGTAGGTACCGCATTTAGTTATACTATTACTGCATCTAATACACCAACAAGTTATGGTGCAACAGGATTGCCTGCAGGCATAACCGTAAATACAACAACAGGAGTTGTTAGCGGTACACCAACTACGGCAGGTACATTTACTGCAACAGTTAATGCAATCAATAGTGCAGGTACAGGAAGCAAAACGGTAACGATCACTATCGGTACGGCTACTTCAACAGAATCTCCTTTTGGAGGAACGGCTGCAACGATACCTGGAACAATACAGGCAGAGAATTATGATCTTGGCGGACAAGGTGTTGCATACAATGATAATGACGCGGTTAACAGCGGCGGACAATACAGAACAACCGAAGGTGTAGATGTTGAAACAACAGGCGATACCGGAGGTGGATATGATGTAGGGTTTACCAATGCAGGCGAATGGATGAAATACACCGTAAACGTTACAAGTACAGGCGTATACACTTTGCAAGCAAGAGTTGCATCACCTGGGACAGGCAATAGTTTGCATGTGGAAATCGATGGCGTAAATATTTCAGGAAGTATGGTTGTGCCAAATACGGGCAACTGGCAGGTATATCAAAATGTTAGTGTTGTAACACCGAGTATTACAAGCGGCTCGCACATCGTTCGTATTTACGAAGAAACAGGTGGCTTTAATATTAATTATATCACATTTACAGCAGGTGGTACAGTAACAGATCCTGCCGGTGTAGTTACTTGTTACAAGGCTCCCGGAACAATAACTGTTGATGGTGTTTTATCTGAAACCGGATGGAACTTAAATAAATCTGTTACCACAACAACTATTGGTACGCCAAATAATACAACCACTTTTGGTGTATTATGGGATAACACTAATTTATACATTGGGGCTAAAGTACTGGATGCAAATTTATTCAGTGGTCAATCGAGCGCTGCGAATTTCTGGAATGATGATGCGGTAGAAGTCTTTATCGATGCAAACAATAATAAATTAGCAAGCTACGATGGACAGGATAATCAGATCATCGAAGCATATAATCAAACCGGCGTATTTACTAAACTTGAAATAAATGGTTTACAACACGCATGGGCACCAATTGCGGGTGGCTATACTGTAGAATTTGCTATTCCATGGTCTCAGTTAGGAATTACAGCTCCTGCTGCAGGAACAAGTATTGGTTTTGATCTGGGTAATGATGATGATGATAACGGATCGGGAAGAGCTAACCAGGCTGTCTGGAATGGTACGATCAATGATTATCAAAATACTTCTGCATTCGGAACACTTACTTTAAATGCTTCAACATCAACGGTTACAAGCACCAGACCTGATTATGTGGAAGATGATGTTGTAGAAACCAAAACAGCAGATGTTGTATTAATACCTAATCCTGTAATGGCACAGCAAAGTCTTACTATTCTCACATCAGACTGGCAAGGTCAGGTAACGTTTGAAGTAAGCAACTTTGAAGGCGCTGTATTAGAGAGAGGAACAGCAGCAATACAAGGCGATAGAATAAATTTAAGCACGTCAAATTTACGTGCAGGCATATATGTTATACAGCTTCGGAATGGCAACAATGTTGTCGCTAAGAAATTTGTAGTACAATAGTTCTTTAATCCGAACTTTATAAACAACAAAGGGTTCCGAAGATATCGGAACCCTTTTTATTTGATGGCTTAATTATTGAATCTTATTTACTATGAAAAAAATAATCGCTTTTACTATTGTGAATATCCTCTGCAGTACCATACTATTCGGAAATAATAAGCCGATCGATCTGGATGCAAGTACATTCACAGATTCAATTCCCAAAAATATAGATAGTGCCTATGCACAAAAGAAAATTGCATATCATCAGGATACTGCTATTACACCTCATTTTGATACGCTTACTTCCAATCCTGTTTATCAGCAGATCGACTCGGTAAATACTTCTAAAGTAACTAAGAATAGAACAAGCGTTCAAAAGAAAAAGCCTTCTTATTCGAAGAAAAAAAACAATTAACCGTAGAAATAATAACGCTGTTAAGCGGATAATAATACCCAGTTATTCTTCATCATCGATCAGAAATTCAGTCGCGCTAAATGCACCGCCCGAACCATCAGATTGTTGTTCATCTACTTCCTTATCTTGCTGCTTATTTATTTTTTCTCCATCCTGTACATTAATCGCTGCAACCTTTTTTTCTTGGTTTGTTTTCGGGTTAATAATACGCTCTTTTGAAGGAGAATCGGGATATCCCGGGAAGTCCTGGTCAATATGTTTATCAGAACTGGTTTTTACTTGTTCTTTATTTTTTATTGGATCATTTCGTTTTGATTCGACGTATTTCCGGAACCTGTTTTTCATATTTTTTATTTTTAACTCATATAATATATAATGCTGTGCCAGATTGTTAAAGGGTGAAAATTAATAGTTTTTGGCAACGATTTTGATTGATATTATATATGGAAACAAAAATGATAGCAGCCAATAACGAGGAAACAGTCTGGAAGAGAATCACAGCTGATCTCACCAAAGAAAATCCTCCTTTGCAATACCATGTATTGATATATCATGATATTCATAAAATTCAGCTGGATATTGATATAGACCCTGGTGGAGGCTTTGAAAGCGGTTTTGAAACCACAACGTTAACAGCTGTTCTTCCGGATCTGAATGGATTCAGGTTCGCACTACATCATGAAGATTTTCTGGATCTGATCGGCAAACTTTTCGGATTAGAAGATAAAGAGATCGGGTATCCTGAATTCGACAATGCACTTATCATAAAAACAAATGACGTAGAAATAACTAAAAGTATCTTTTCTGATAAAAGCGCACGCCAATTATTTCAATCTTTAACAGCATTTATCTTACATACGGATAAGCGAAACATAAATGAGGATACGGACGCTAAAGAATGTATCTTAGAATTTGAAATTGAAAGAGGGATTGTTGATATTATAGAATTACGAAGGATATATGCAGCGTTTGCGGCTGTTCTTACTGCAATTGAATCGATAATGAAAAAAGATATTGTCAAAAATAATTTATAAAATAAACTTTTTGAATAATAACTAAAATAGCGGCAATATAAAATTACCAAAAGGAGATCTGGAAAGCTCCTGGCTTGATAAGGACTATTGCCGTTGACAAATCTTCATGAGTATTATGGCTATAGGAGTTTTGTATAAGTTATAAATGACCTGATAAAAATGTTGACAGTTTCTGTCAGCATTTTTTATTTTAATATGAGTAATTCTGCATATCATTTGTGGAAACCTTTACACACAATTAGCTGATTTTCGTTCTTTCAGGTATAAAAAATGATTGGTTTGTTATTTGAATAAGCAGATACAAGACTAAAACTAATAACCTTAAAAATAACAATCATGACTTTACAACAAACCAACGAAAGAATATCTTACTTAAAACAATTAGATTCAAAATTGATCTTTATCGGTTTAACTGAAATCGATCAAAAGAAAAAAGCACAGGCAATAAAGTTGAGCAATATGATCGTGCGATCTATGGGCTATTTAATGGCAGTGAAACGATCATTGATCAAGCAACAGCATCAGAATTATATAGTAGCAAATGCATAATTGTAAAAACAAATTATATGAGTAAGAAAATAGGATCTGCACTTGTTTTTTGCATACTGCTACTTACTTCTTGTGTGGCAAGAACCTATGATTATGGTTATATGCAACCTGCATACATTTTTCCGGGAGTAGGATTGGGGACGATCATTGCAGTTGTTATTTCATGGACAAGAAATAAATCTGTTCTATGGGCCATTATCCACGGTATCCTTGGATGGTTCTATGTCATTTATGCTATCATAGTGAAAGAGAAATAAAAATAAAAGATATTTACGCCGGCAATTATATTATTTGCCGGCTTTTTTTTTATTGTCTATTTTAATATTTTTCTTTACTACATCCCAATACTCTTTGCCATAGCTAACAAAAATCTCTGATCCTGCAGGAATATCTTCAAGAGATTCAATAAAAACCTGTAATCCCTTTGTCATATACTTGGAATTGTTACGCATTCCTTTTTCTGTTGATAAACCTAAAGCATCATTAGCATAACGCGCCAGAAATTTTTTAGTGTTACCTGCGTCGATCACATGATTTTTATTTACAAAATAGATGTAACCGTTGTCGAAATTATCTTCTACGTCGCTCCATTTACATATTTTACCCTGGTACTCAACAATACGTGTTTTTTTTGGGATGAAAACTTTGGTGAATAATCCTTTTCCCGAATTTGGAAGCGAAGACGTTTTTACAAATAGATCCTTTTCTAATAAAGCCATAATGAGTATATGTATGAAGATAGGGGATAATGAATAATTTCTCACCAATATAGTACGCCAATAAAAAAGGCATAGGTTTTGTATTATAAAAGTATGTTCTCAAGTTAGAACGGTACATACAAATTGGTTAAGTATAGAACTGCGGTTTCTACTGCAGTTCTATTTTGTATATAAAAACGTGGAAATAATTCCACAAGGAGTTATATTGCCAAAGGATTTTTATGGGTTAAATGCAACGGTATGTTTTTTGCTTATAAAAGGCAAGTTTTGAACTTATTTATATTAATAAAAATAATTAATTGTCAATATAATTCAGTTCCGATTTATATTTAAGCGCAATTGTATATTACATCTTTATGATTCTTATCGTTGATGACAGACCTGAAAATATATTTTCGCTTAAAACTATATTAGATGTTCATTCTTTTCCTACTGATTCTGCTTTAAGCGGAGAAGAGGCGTTAAAGAAAACACTCAAACAATCTTACGCACTGATCATCCTGGATGTGCAAATGCCGGGCATGGATGGTTTTGAAGTAGCCGAAGTGCTGTCAGGAAATAACCATACGAAGGATATTCCCATTATTTTTCTTTCTGCCGCCAGCACTGATAAAAAATTTATTACCAAAGGATATTCTTCAGGAGCGATAGATTACATCGTAAAACCTATTGATCCGGATATTTTATTGTTAAAAGTGAAAACCTTTTACAAGCTCTACGAACAAAAGCGAGAACTAAACCTTGTTCAGGAAAGTTTAAGACAAGAGATCGAATTTAGAAAGAGAGCAGAGCACCAGGCTCTGGAAAAATTAAAAGAGTTACATTCTACGCTTGAATCAATACCGCAGATCGCTTTTACTGCTACCGCAGATGGTGAGATAGATTTTGTGAACGAGCATTGGTTTGAATATACATCTTCTGCAAAGAATTTCCCTCCCAATCATCCTGACGATCGTTGCATTAAAAAGCAATGGGAAAATTCTATCGCTACAGGCACTCCATTAGAAATGGAAGTTCGTATTAAAAAAGAAGGTGAAGATTACCGGTATCACTTGGTAAGAGCAATGCCAGTTAAAGAAGAAAATAAAATTGTAAAATGGGTAGGTTCCTTTACAGATATTGATGAACAAAAACAAGCCAGCAAAAGAAAAGATGAATTTTTAACGATCGCCAGTCATGAATTAAAAACGCCGCTCACAAGTATTAAAGCATATGTGCAGTTATTAGATATGATGATATCTAAAGAAGAGAAAGTAAAAACATATGTTGATAGAACATTATTGCAGGTAAATAAATTGGATAACCTGATTAATGATCTTCTTGACATTTCTAAAATTGAAAGCGGTAAGCTTAAATTTGAAATGCAGGAATTGGATTTTGAAAAATTATTAAATACAACGATCGAGGCTTTACAACAAATACATCCCGATTTTAATTTTGTAAGAAAAGGAAAAGCCGCAGTAAACATCAAAGCGAATGATATCAGGCTTGAGCAGGTAATCATTAATTTTATTAATAATGCTATTCGGTATGCACCTGAATCTAAAGAGATACATATCATTTCTGAAATAAAAAATGAACGGCTTTATTTTGCTGTTAAAGATTTTGGAATAGGCATATCTCAGGAAAACCTGCAAAATGTATTTACTAAATTTTTTCGCGTAACAGAAACAGGCGCTCCAATACAAGGGCTCGGTATTGGATTATATATTTGCGCAGAGATTTTAAAAAGGCATAATGCGGAGTTCGGTGTAGAAAGTGAATTAGGCAAAGGCTCAGCTTTTTATTTTTCTATACCTGTCATTTCATAATTAATAACCATTAGATATATTATTGATGCAACAAACGGCTTTAAAACGAAACCTTTTAATCGGATTTAGTGTTTCACTATTAATACTTATCCTGAGTTCAGTAGCGTCTTATGTAAGTATTAAAAATTTATTGAGTAGTGCGCAACTGGTAGATCATTCTAATATTGTAAGCAATGAAGCTGGCGAAGTAATTTCAACAATGAAAGATGCTGAAACAGGCCAACGCGGCTACTTATTAACCGGCGATCCTGTTTTTCTGCAACCTTATAATGGCAGTTATAATAAGGTTATAGAAATGATCGCTGATTTAAAAGACCTCACTAAAGACAACCCTATACAGCAGGTAAATGTTGGCGAACTAAATGCAATCATTGGCCGGCGGTTCTCTATGTTACAAGACCTGATCAACGAAAAAAAAGAAAAAAATTTTGTTGATATAGCAGGGTTAAAAGAGGGCAAAGATTTCATGGATAGTACCAGGGATATCGTAAAAAAAATACAGGTAGAAGAGCAGAATCTATTAATTATACGTACTGCATCATTAAATAAATTTTCTTCATTTACTCCGATCCTGGTAGTCTTGGCAGCTATATTGGCAATCCTGATAACTATTATTTTCTATTTTAAAGTAAGAAAAGATATTAATGATAAAATAAAGCTGCAGGAGGCATTGGAAGAAAAAGACAAAGAAACAACTCAGCGTATAGATGTAATACAAAATATTGCAACGAAAATTTCGAATGGAGAATTCAATATCAGGGTAAGCGATGCTGAAAAAGATAATTTAGGGAACCTTGCTTTTTCATTAAATAAGATGGCCACTTCATTAGAAGATTCTTTTAAAAAATTGTCCGATAAAGAATGGTTACAAACGGGTGTAGCCAAGTTGAATGAAGTGATGATCGGTGATGATAGTATGGAAAATCTCACTCAAAAAATATTGGCATTTATTGCAGGGTATAGCGACAGTCTTGTTGGCGCCTTTTATTTAATAGATAATGACCGGCAACTGATATTACAAAACGGATTTGCACTAGATAATAGTGTTCCTAAAAAAGTGCAGATAGGGGAAGGTTTAATCGGGGGATGTGCGGCTACAAAAAAAGAGATCCTCGTAAATAATATTACAAATAATGATATAAAGATCAGCTTTGCTTCCGTTGAATTAAGGCCGGTAACAATAATTGTTTTCCCTGTATTATTTGAAAAAGAAATCAAAGGGGTGATCGAATTGGGATCAGTTCATCAGTTTTCTGAAAAAGAGCTGGAGTTCTTCAGAAGTATTGCAGAAAGTATTGGTATATCAATTAATACCGTACAAAATCGCCAACGCGTTCAATCTTTATTAGAAGAGACACAATCCCAGTCAGAAGAATTATTAGCACAACATTCAGAATTAGAACATATGAATGCTGAACTGGAAGCTCAGGCAGAAGAGTTGCAGGCATCAGAAGAAGAATTAAAAGTACAACAGGAAGAATTGCTTGAAATAAATAGTACGCTGGAAGAAAGAACTTCTTTACTTGAAGACCGCGCGCATATTATTCAGGAAAAAAATGCAGAGATCGGCAAAAGAATGGAAGAACTTGCTTTATCTACAAAATATAAATCCGAGTTCCTGGCAAATATGTCGCATGAATTAAGGACGCCTTTAAATTCGATTTTGTTGTTATCAAGATTGATGTCTGAGAATATAGAAAAGAATTTAACGGCAGAACAAGTTCAATATGCGCATGTGATCCAAAGTTCTGGAAATGGCTTGTTAGAATTGATAGATGAAATATTAGACCTGTCAAAAATCGAAGCAGGAAAAATGAGTGTTGAATATTTACCAACAGCGATCTTAGGTGTTGTTGATGATACAAAATTACTATTCGATCCAATAGCTAAGCAAAAAAATATTGAATGGAAAATTGAAGTTAAAGACAATGTGCCATCTTCTATCGAAACAGATCAAATGAGGTTGTCGCAAATTATTAAGAACCTGCTTTCTAATTCTTTCAAATTTACACAACAAGGTTTTGTTCATTTGATTATCGAGATACCGATTGATAAACCATCTTTTATTTCATTTATCGTTAAAGATTCAGGTATTGGTATCGCACCTGAAAAACAGCAGTTGATCTTTGATGCCTTTCAACAGGAAGATGGATCAACACGCCGTAAATACGGAGGCACCGGATTAGGGCTTTCGATCAGCCGAGAGTTATCGAAATTATTGGGAGGTGAAATTACTTTGTCAAGTAAAACAGGTGAAGGAAGTGAATTTACTTTAACAATACCTACATCAAAAGAAATAGCTGTTCAATTATCTAGTGAAACATCTCCAATTACTGAAACAGAACAAAAGAATACGGATAAAGCAGTAGAAACTGTACAAAATAATTATTTACAATATACAGCTAAGGACATTCCTGCCGAAATAGCAGATGACAGAAATTCGATCAATAAAAATGATAAAGTAATATTGATAATAGAAGACGATACCGCATTTGCACAAGCCTTATTAGATTATACCAGACAAAAAGGATATAAAGGATTAGTAGCAGTCAGGGGTGATAAAGGAATAGAAATGGCCAGCCAGTTTGAATTGAAGGGGATATTATTGGATATTCAATTACCCGTGAAAAATGGTTGGGAAGTTATAGACGAATTAAAAAAGAATCCCAAAACGAGACCAATACCTGTTCACATCATGTCGTCTTTCGAATTAAAGAAAGAGAGCTTAGTAAAAGGTGCTGTAGATTTTATCAATAAGCCGGTAGCATTTGAAAAGCTAAATACCATTTTTGAAAAGATAGAATATGTGTTGAGCAAAAAGGAAAAGAAAGTATTAATAGTAGAAGACAATAATAAACATGCTAAAGCACTTGCTTATTTTCTAAGTACTTATAATGTAAATACACAGATATATCAAACAGTAGAAGAAAGTATAGAATCGTTGCATAATAATGATGTCGACTGTGTTATTTTAGATATGGGTGTACCTGATACAAAAGCATACGATCTTTTAGAAAAAGTAAAACAAAGCGAAGGGCTGGAAGAGGTGCCGGTTATTATATTTACAGGAAAGAGTATGTCTGGCCGTGAAGAGCTAAGGATCAAACAATACGCTGATACGATCGTTTTAAAAACAGCTCATTCTTATCAACGTATCATTGATGAGGTTTCAATATTCCTCCATTTGGTTGAAGATAAAAGAGGGCCGCATGGTCTTGATAAATCAGGTAAGATTGAAAATGTATTAAAAAATAAAACAGTATTGCTGGCAGATGATGATGTACGCAATATATTTTCAATGACCAAGGCATTAGAGAAACATAATATGAAAGTGATACCGGCAATGGATGGTAAGGAAGCGCTGGAGATATTAAAAGTTCACCCCGAAATAGATGTGGTGCTGATGGATATGATGATGCCGGAAATGGATGGATACGAAAGTATCAAAGCAATAAGAAAGAACCAGGCTACTAAAAATCTTCCTGTGATCGCAGTAACGGCGAAAGCTATGACGGGGGACAGAGAAAAATGTATAGCAGCCGGAGCGTCTGATTATATATCCAAACCAGTAGATGTAGATCAGCTGGTATCATTATTGCGTATATGGTTATATGAAAAAGGCTATTAATAAATAGGTATGGAAAATAAGAAAATTATTATCGTTGACGATGACGACCGTAATATTTTTGCTTTGAACGCGGTTTTAAAATCCAGAGGATTTACTTGTATTCCCGCAACAAGTGCAAAAGAGGGTTTGGATATTTTGCAAAGGACAAAAGATATAGGCATCGCATTGATAGATATGATGATGCCCGGTATGGATGGTTATCAAATGATATCCGCTATTCGTAAGCAACCTGAATTACAGAAAATTCCTGTAGTTGCCGTAACAGCCCAGGCCATGTTAGGTGACAGGGAGAAATGCCTGGAAATGGGAGCAGATAATTATATTGCAAAACCTATAAACACAGATATTTTATTTAAAATTGTAGATCAATATTTAAACAATGACTTCAACAGCAGGTAAAATCGAATGGGAAGAATTTGAAAATTTACTTGTAGATATTACAGATCAATATGGGTACGACTTTTCTCAGTACTCTAAAGCTTCTTTACAGCGCAGGATTTTATCTTTTTATTTAAAAGGAAAATTTGGCGGTTATCAGGATTTTAAAAATAGGTTATTCAGCGATGCTAATTTTTTTATGTATTTCGTTGAAGAGGTAACAGTGAATGTTACGGAAATGTTTCGCGATCCTCATTTTTATAAAGGGTTACGTGAAAAGATATTGCCGATATTAAGTACATATCCTTTTATAAGAATATGGCATGCAGGCTGCTCAACAGGTGAAGAAGTTTATTCAATGGCGATACTTTTAAAGGAGGCTAATATTTTGCATAAATCGCTTTTGTATGCAACCGACTTAAATCCCACTGTGGTTGAAAGTGCTAAATCGGGAATATTTAAAGTCAGTTCAATGCAGCAATATTCGGAAAACTATATTAGCTCAGGCGGACAAAAAGATTTTTCTTCATATTACAGAGCTAATTATAACTTAGCGAAATTTGATGAAGAGCTGACCAGCAAAATGGTTTTTTCAACACATAACTTAGTTTCAGATTCATCTTTCAATGAATTTCAATTGATATTATGCAGAAATGTTTTGATCTATTTTGAAAAGAAACTACAATCACGGGTTTTAGAGTTATTTGATAAAAGCCTTGATAACCTTGGGTTCTTGGCATTGGGAAGTAAGGAGTCAATAAAATTTTCATCCATCGCATCATTATATATTCCATTTGATACTAAAGAAAAAATATGGCGCAAGATGAAATGATAGAGCTGGTGATCATTGGAGGTTCTTCAGGGAGCCTTGATGCGATATTAAAAATATTACCGGAGCTTCGCGTTGATTTTGCTGTTCCACTTATTGTTGTTATGCATCGCAATATTTCCAGTAATTCTTTATTGGAAGAAGTATTGGCTTCCCGCACACATTTAAAAGTGGTAGAAGCTGAAGAAAAAGAAATGATCACTCCGGGCTATATTTATATTGCTCCTCCCGATTATCATTTACTAATAGAAAAAGATCATACGCTCTCATTAGATTATTCTGAAAAAGTAAATTACAGCAGGCCAAGCATTGATGTAAGCTTTGAATCAGCAGCAGAAATCTATCGGGAAAAACTAGCTTGTATTATTTTGTCAGGGGCCAATGCCGATGGCACTAAAGGAGTTGTTTATGCAAGTAATGTAGGGAGCAAAATTATTATTCAGGATCCTGCAGAAGCTATTGTTCCATTTATGCCTGAACAGGCAATAGTACAAACGAGTGTAAATAATGTACTATCTGTAAAAGGAATAATTTCATTCCTTAACGCTCTTTAACAGTTGTTGATCTTTCTGCGACAGCTCTGGTAATGATCTGTTCTAATTCACTTAATTCAAAAGGTTTTTGTAGCATATAGTCTGCACCTGCTTCTTTTGCAAGCTGTTCAACATGGCTGTTAGCGCTAAAAAATATTACCGGTATACTTTGGAGCTCAGGTGTATTTTTTATCAACTGTACGCTTTTAACGCCTCCTATATCAGGAAGCCAGTTATCCATTAAGATCACATCAGGATCGTATGCCTGAATATCTTTAATTACTTCTCTGCAATTATTTTTGCAAAGCACATCAAAACCTCTCATGCGTAAAATAGTGGAACAAACTTCCAGAATATCCACATCGTCGCCATATATAATTATCTTATTGGGCATGCTCGTTAGTTGATGCAAATTTACAGGTTATTAATGAAGATAATCCTAATTGTTATTGCTATATTAATTAAGGTGATGGACAAAGCTTGGTCTTGTTCTATGGTCACCTTCTGCTACTTCTTTAATTAACCTTGCATTAAACGCCGGCAGGTCTTTTGGGCCGCGACTTGTAATAATTTCATCATCAACAACAACTTCTTTATCTACCCAATTTACACCTGCATTTTGCAGATCTGTTTTGAGTGATGGATAGGAGGTCATTTCTTTTCCGCTGATCATATTTGTCTCGATCAATAATTGCGGGCCATGGCAAATTGCCGCAACCGTTTTACCTGCTTCAAGAAATTCCTGGGCAAACGAAATGTATTCTTTATGCTGTCTCATTTTATCGGGATTCATAACACCACCGGGAATTACCAATGCATCATACTCATCGCTATTTGCTTTTGAAACATTTACATCAACGGGTAATTCTATCGACCAGTGATCATGATCCCAGGCTTTTACTTTTCCTTCCTGCATAGAAATAATGTGCACAATGGCACCTGCATCTTCCAAAGCTTTTTTGGGGCTGGTTAATTCAACTTCTTCAAAACCATTATCAGTGAGAATGGCTATTTTTTTGCCTTGTAAAATGGACATATTGTTATTTTAAGCTTTATCGTACCTATATAATCTTCAAAAATTGTATCGTTTAAAAGGTATAGGTACAAAGGTCTGTCACCTATAAAGACCTACCTATTGGGGAATTAGTTCTACAAATTCTCATTTTTAAGCATGTTCAAGCCATTTTAAGCCTGTTATCACAGGGTTATAAAAGGGTGCAATAATTTCTATATAAGGCTATATCGATCAACATATTTATTGCGGAAATGACGGCTAAGAAGGTGTTACAAAAAACGGGGAAAGTGATGATGTATGTACTAGTATTTTTACTGGTTATTATTCTTGCTGTCTTTGTATTTCTAAATACACCTTATGCCAAACGAATAATAAGGGATAAGGCCCAGTCTTATCTTGAAAATAAACTCCACACAAAAATTACTATAGGTTCAGTCGATTTCTCTTTGCCTGAATGGATCGAGGTTAACAATGTTTATATTGAAGACCAACATAAAGACACATTATTGGCAGGAGGAAAACTAGCTGTTGAAATAGACATGCTTAAATTGATAAACGGTAATATTTTTATCAGAAAGATAGCACTTACAAATATCTATGCAAATATTTCAAGACCGGAGAATGATACTGTTTTTAATTACCAGTTCATCATCGATTCTTTTGCAAGTAAAAAAACTTCTGCAAAATCAAAAGATACTGCCGCGCTAAATTTAACCGTTAAAGGTTTGTTGTTGAATAATATTCGTTTAAACTATGCGGATGATCATGGTGGAACAAATGTAACGGCAGCTATTTCAAATCTGGATATGAGTTTAAATAAGTTCAGTCTTTCTTCCATGCAATTTGGGGTAGATAAATTTAAGACAGATAGCATTGATCTAACGATGATTATTTCTAAAAATGGTAAAGCAGATACATCAAATGGTAAAAATGATTTACAGCTGGCGCTTGATCACGTGGATATTGGCCATGTAAACATTGCTTTTACAAATAAAGTAAACGGAATGTATTATGGCAACACCGTGCAACACCTCACCATAAAAAACGCAAAGGTTGATCTGGGAGAAGAAAATGCCACCGTTGATAAAGTATTGCTTGATAGTTCTTCTGTGAAATTTATTTCTCCGACTGTAGCTTCCACAAAAAAATTAGATACAGTATCTGTGAATGCATCAACATGGCATGTTGCTGTAAAAGACCTGCAACTGCACAATGATCAGGTACAATTTGATAACAATATCAAAAAACCAACAAATGACGGAATAGACTTTAATCACTTGAATATCCGACATATTAATGTTAATGGCAATAATATTGCTTATTCATCTGATACTATCCTCGCGACGATCAACCAATTGTCTCTAATGGATAAAAGTGGTTTTGTAATCGATACAACTCATGCAAAAGTAATTTACAGTAATAAAGAGATCAGCACAGCAGGCTTGTATTTAAAAACACCACAAAGTCTTTTGCAAAGTGATGCGGTTATAAAATTTGATGATATCAAAACATTGATGACGGCTCCAGCAAATACTTCAGTGAATGTTTCATTTACAAATAGCATTTTAGCAGTGAATGATCTGTATCTGGTGGCACCATCTCTAAAAAAATCATTGCCGCCACAAAAGTTCCGGAACAATTTTGTGAAATTAAATACTACCGTTGATGGAACCCTGCAACAATTAAATGTTCATTCTTTACGGATAGTAGGTTTGTCGGGAAGTATTATCAATGCCAAAGCGGTATTGTATAATATTACCGATGCTAATAAGCTTGCATATGACGCAACGGTTTTTAAAAGTACGATCCAAAAATCTGATATTCTAAAGTTTATTCCTTATAATGATAAGAGCGACAGAGAGAACATTGAAAAGATACCTGTTGTTTTATTGTTGAACACACATGTTAAAGGAGACCTGAAAAATACTGTTGCAGATATTAACGTAAATAGTGCGCCTTTTAAGCTGATCGGCAAAGCGACTATTAAAAATCTTAACGATACAAAAAGATTACAGTACGATGTCGTTATCAATAATAGCAGGATAGAAAAGAAATTTATTAATACTATTATCCCGCAGGGAACAATTCCGCCAGGTGTTAGTCTGCCTGATGTAATTACACTAACCGGTTCGGCAAAAGGCGATGTGAATAATATACAGTCTGATCTTAAACTAGATGGTAATTATGGAGTAGCCACTGTTAAGGGATATGTATACAATTTTAAAAATAAAGAAGAAGCTGTTTACGATCTACAGTTTACAACAAATAATTTTTCGCTTGGCAGGTTGCTAAAAAAAGATACACTGATCGGTACTATTAGTATGTCAGGATCAGCAAAGGGCAGAGGCTTTAATTATAAAACAATGCATACGGTAGTAACAGCTACTGTTAGTCAGGCGGTTTTGGAAAAATATAATTATAAAAACATCTCGCTTACTGCGAATTTAAATGGCGGAAATATTACCAGCAATGGTAGCGTGAATGATTCTAATATACGATTACAATATTCAGTATTGGCTAATACGAATGGTAAATATCCCTCTGCAACAGCAACGGTTATTGTTGATACGGTTCAACTACAAAAATTGCATTTATATAACGATGTATTGAATGGTTCTTTTAAAGTGGATGTTAAAGCACCAAGCCTTGATCCAAATAATATGGATGTATATGTAGCGATCGATTCTTCAAAGATCAACCTGAAAAATAAAATATACTATTTAGATAGCATCATAGCTAAAGCAAATGAGGCTGATGGCATTACGGATGTTAGCCTGCGATCTCCGGTGGCAGATATAACTGCAAAAGGTGATTTTGATTACAGTAAAATAAGTGAATCCGTGGAACAGTATATCAATAAATATTATAAAATATCTGATAAATCATTTACAAACCTGCCACCTCAGCAAATAGTATTTAATGGTAAGATCAAGAAGTATCCGATGGTTACAGACTTATTGCCTGGCCTTGCATACGATAGCGTGAATTTTAAAGGAAGCTTTGATTCCAAAGATGGTGATAGTGCATTGAATTTTTCTGCTGATATTCCTTATTTCGTTTATCAAACAAATAAAATATCCAAAGGGAAAATAAATATCCTTTCAGCAAATGGCAGGATAAGTGCGGCCGCCAATTTTGATACTTTAGACATCTCTAACAATATCTTTTACGGTGCCAGTGCAAATGTGTATGCAGCAAAAGATAGCATAAGCGTCGATGTAGCAACAAAGGATAACCATAAAAATCAACGCTATGTGTTGGGTGCAGTAATAACAGAGAAAGATAAAATATATACGGTTAGCTTAAAAGATAACCTGCTGCTTAATTATCAAAAATGGGATGTGGCGAGTGATAATAAAATAATGTACTCACCGCAGGGTGTTTTGATAAATGATTTTTTGTTGACAGATCGTATGCAGAAGATAAGTATCACCAGTAAACAAAATATTTTGAACAGTCCGATCGATGTTAGTATTGATAGCTTTAATATAAGGGATATCACTTCTATATTAAATAAAGATACTTTGCTGGCTTCCGGTTTTATAAAAGGTAATTTCACTGTCGGCGATTTCAATAAAAAATTACCATCGTTTACGGGTAATATTGAATTTGTTGACCTGCAATTAATGCAACAACCTGTTGGCGATATTAAAATAACTGCTCAAAAAGTAAATGACAATACGATCAATGCTACAGCTAACCTGACTGAAAATGGCAATGATGTAACTATAAAAGGAAATTATTATCCAAACAATTCACAGAAGCAGTTCGATGCAGATATTGATATAAAAGAATTGCGGATGGCGACCATACAAGCATTTACAAAAGGAAATATTGCAAGATCTTCGGGAGGAATTACCGGTAAAGTTGCGTTGAACGGAACATTCGAAGAACCATACTGGAATGGATATCTCGCATTTGATACTGCCAAATTCACCATAACGAAATTAGGTACTGCGTATACCATTGATCAACAAAAAATAGCATTGAATTCCAGAAATATTTCTTTTAAAAATTTTACTATTAAGGATTCACTCAATAACACGATGGTGATAGGAGGGGATATGACTGCAAAATCATTATCAAGCTTTGATCTTGACATGAACATACATGCGAAAAAATTCATTATCATTAATACGCCCAAAACTATTGATAACCAGTTATATGGTTTTGCTGCGATCAATACAGATATAACGGTTCAGGGGAATAGTGTTAATCCGGATGTGGAAGGTAATATTTCACTCAATCAAAAAAGCGATGTGACAATGGTACTACCACAAAGTAATATCAATAAGGATGAATCAAAATCTGTAGTACGGTTTATTGACAGAGATACCTTTGCTTTGCCGGAAAAGAAAACCTTTGTTATTATTGATCAGAAGACATCCACCTTTGCACAATTCGTAAATTATAACCTCAATGTAGATATTCCTAAAAAAGAAGCGCTAACGGTAATTATAGATCCTACAACAGGAGATGAATTAAGGGTGCAGGGCGATGCGCATTTAAATGCCGGCGTTGATCCGGGAGGTAACCTTGTTTTAGCAGGCAATTATGAACTGAATGCCGGCCATTATATTTTACATTATCAGTTTTTGACAAGACAATTTGATCTGTTGCCCGGAAGTACCATTGCTTTTGGCGGTGAGCCAACTGACGCACAAATAAATATTACCGCGCAATACATTGTAAATGCTTCTGCTATTGATCTGTTAGATAATGAAATATCAGAAGTAGATCCTAAAACTGCCGGAACCTTTAATCAAAAAGTTCCTTTCAAAGTATTATTGTATTTAAAAGGTACAATAAAAAAACCCGAGATAAGTTTCGATATACAAATGCCCGATGATAACACAGAGATGAGTAGCGAATTAAGATCTGTAGTGGATAATAAATTAGTGCAGTTGCGACAGGATGTTGCGGGTATCAATAAAGAGGTTTTTTCTTTATTGTTATTAGGAAGGTTTGTAGGTGAACAGAGTTCAGATTTCTTTAGCAGCTCCGGCAGCAGTGGTGGTGTGGATGAAGCGGCACGTGAAAGTGTAAGTAAATTTTTATCTTCTGCATTGGATCATATTGCATCGGATCTTGTAAAAGGCGTAGATGTAGATCTGAACCTGAATAGCTATAATGATTATACAACCGGAGATGCACAACAAAGAACTGACCTAAGTGTTACCGTTAGTAAACGATTTTTGAATGATCGCTTAACATTAAGCGTAGGCGAAACCTTGGGTGTTGAAGGCCAGGATGCAGCAGCCAAAGCACAACAAGAACAAGGGACTTCTTTTTTACCTGATGTAACTGCCAATTATAAATTAACTAAAGATGGGAAATATGCTTTAAAAGCGTACCGAAAAACACAATACGAAGTAGTGATGGATGGATACGTTGTTGAAACAGGTTTGGCATTTGTATTTACAATGGATTACGATAAATTTAAGGAGTTATTCCAAAAGAAAAAGATCATTGATAAATAATGGGGAAGCGCTACATTTTATATTGTGTTACTGTTTTATTATTTACTACGGGTTGTGGTGTAAGCAAATATTTGCCAACAGGCGAAAAAATTTACAGGCGAGCAAGAGTCAAAGTGATCAGGGAACCTGGTGTTACAACTAAAATAAATACACTAAGATCTGATCTAAAAACTGCAACAAGGCCCGTGCCTAATAAATTTATATTAGGTAAACCATATAAAGTTTGGTGGTGGTATAAGATCGGGCCCTCTAAAAATCCTAAAGGGATAAGAGCATGGTTACGTGGACAATTAGGCGAGCCACCGGTATTCGCCAGTAGAGTAAATCCAAAAAGTAATGCAGAAGATCTTCAGGCATATTTAGAGAACCTGGGTTATTTTAAATCTACCGTAACTGGCGATACTATTAATAAGAGTTATTTCACCACTGCAGTTTATACTGCTTATGTTTTTCAACAATATAAAATCAAAAGTGTTACCTGGCTATCCGATAGCGCATCTGTATTAGATGTGATGACTGATAAGGACAAAGCTAAAAGTATTTTAAAACCCGGCAGGGCGTATAAGCTGGCAGATATTGAAGCTGAAAGAGAAAGGATAGATATTCATTTAAAAGCAAAAGGGTATTATTTTTTCAATCCTAATTATGTGCTGGCTTATGTTGATAGTACGGTTGGAAATCATCAGGCTGATATCTTTCTTAATATCAGCAATAAAATGCCTGAAAAAGCGAAGCATCCGTACACAATCGATCGCATTACTGTTTTTCCAAACTATTCGTTAATGTATCCGCCACCTGATACAAGTAAGGTCGGAACTTTTATGTTTGATAGCTTAAACATCCGTGATACGGTCCATAATTTTAGACCGGAATTATTTGCACGTACTATTACTTATCGGCCGGGAATGTTATATAATAGTGTTGATCAAAACACCACATTGAATAGGTTTATAAATTTAGGTGCTTTTAAATTTGTAAAAAATCGTTACGATGTTGTGACCGATACACTACAACAATATAATTTAAACGCCTTCTACTATTTGACACCTGCCAAAAAGAAAGTGATACAAGCTGAACTGGATGGTTTTTCAACCGACAATAAATATTTGGGTACGCAGGTAAGTGTAAACTGGAAAAACAGAAATGTATTTAAAGGTGCAGAACAGTTGAATGTTAAAGTATATGCCGGCGAAGAGATATCAATAAGCGATTCACTCAGAAATAATAACAATTACAGAATAGGTACCGAAATCTCTTTAACATTCCCCAGGTATGTGATTCCTTTTTTACATATACGGGAAAGTAATTTATTCCCTCCACAAACACAGTTCCTGGCGGGTTATGAATATTTTATTGAACAAAGTCTGTACACTAAAAATGACTTCAGGTATCAATACCAGTTTGATTGGAAAGAAGCGAGTAATAAACGGCATATGTTTGCACCCGTTGCTTTAAGTTATATCAATGCTGCGAATGTCACGGATAGTTTTTACAGGGCAGCACAATTAGACCCTTCTATTTTATTCAACGTTTATTCCGAAGCTATTTTAGGATCTGTTTATACGTATACATATAATACATTAAATCCTTTAAATAAAGACCAGTGGTATTTTGCAGGAGGAATAGATATATCAGGAAACTGGGCCGGGTTACTTACAGGAGCAAAAGATGCCCGTAGTAAAAACATTTTAGGTACGCCTTTCGATCAATATGCTAAGTTTGATGCCGACCTTAGGTACAAAAGAATATTCAAGAGTAAAACAGAATGGGCCAATCGTTTATTATTGGGCATTGGGGCACCGTATAACAATTCTGTCTTTCTTCCGTTTTCGAAAGAATACGTAATTGGTGGTGCTAACTCTATGCGTGGTTTCCCTGTACGTACTTTAGGCCCGGGATCATATTTGCCCACACTGAATGATATTCGTTATTTTCAGGTGATAGGCGGAGACTATGAATTTTTATTTAATAGTGAGTTGCGTTTTGCTGTATTTGGAAAATTAAAAGGCGCATTATTTACTGATGTAGGAAATGTATGGACAAAGGATACCGTGGTATTTGGTCGCGAAGGACAATTAAAAGCCGATTGGTATAAAGAACTTGCTGTATCATCTGGATTTGGATTAAGGTATGATGCTACTGTAATATTAATAAGGTTAGATTTAGGTATACCATTACGAAAACCATATTTACCGGAAGATCAACGTTGGGTCTTTAACCAGATAGCGTTAGGAGATGGAAGTTGGCGAAGAGATAATTTGATTTTAAACCTGGCAATAGGATATCCTTTTTAGCCAATAAAACAATTTGATGAAAACAGTTACGAAAATTTTACTTAGTATTTTACTTATTGCTGTGATAGGAGGGTATTGGTATATCCAAAAAAACAAAAAGCATTTTGTAAAAAAATCTATCGATAATATGCTGAAGAAAAAAACCGATAGCCTTTATTTTGTCCATTACGATAGTTCTAAGATAGACGAGGTAAATGGTGACGCTTCTTTTTACAATGTATACCTGCAGTCAGATTCAATACAAAAAGAGGTGCTTGCGGGAACAGATAGCTTGCCTAAAACCATGTATAATATTCATGTTGATGAAATTGATGTAGATGGTGTAGATATAACCGGCTTATTGACAAATAGGAGTGTCGCAGCTAAAAAAATATTGTTGCACGAACCCGTTGTGCAGATCATTAATACGGGATCTGATAAACCTGCGCCGTCTAGTAACAATGATACGTTAGAATTATATAAAAGAATACTGGGTAAATTTAAAAGCATCAATGCCGATACCATACAAGTTACCAACGGGACTGTTTTAGTTACTGATAAAAATGGCAATATACTTACCATATTAAAAAATATAAATGTAACACTCAATAATTTTTTGGTAGATAGCGTACACAACTATCAAAATGTAATCAGTTATTTTATCAAAGATGTCAGAGTAACTATCGATAGTATACAATTACCTGAATCAAATACCGGCACGCGCGTAAATATCAGTGGATTAGTGTATGATGCGCCTAAAAAAATATTGCATGTAAATGCGGTGCAGCAATATAAAGTTGGTGTGGCAGCGCCATTGATAGATTTGAAAAATATCAATATCAATACATTAAATACGGATGCATTTATAATAGATCAGCGATTAAAGGCCGGCATGATCACCTGCGATGGCGGTATCATTACTATTTATAAAAGTGGCGGTAAAAGCACCAATAAAAATCCTGAAATTAATTTCTCTTCCGATCTCATTGATGAAGTGGCCGTTGATGGTATGAACCTGAAAAGCACCAACGTTATTATAATAGATACTTCTAACTCAAAAGAGAAACCTTTTATTTTAAATGATGTGAGATTTGCCGTTTCAAAAGTAAATAATGTTACAGATGGGAGTAAGATCAGCGATATCATTAGCAATGCAGCCTGGCAACTATCGGTTAAAAGCTTTTCGTTTTCCACAAAAGATAAGTTGTATGATATTAACATAACAGGTGTGCAACTTGATAATGTGAAACAAACGATTGCCGTAGGTTCTGCTGATGTTCAGCCACGACTTTCAGAAGTGCAATTTGTGAAGCAAAGTATTCGTCAACGTGATCGATTTGATTTTACATTTAACAATATTAATTTGCAGGGAGTGAATTTTAAGAAATTTATCGCTGATAATATAATAGAGGTTAATAGCGGTTCCTTGCAACCAATTATTAAAGTCTACAATGACAGAACACTACCTCCCGATACTTCCAGCAAGGTCAGCAAATATCCTAATCAACAATTAGTAAAATTAAATTTCCCTTTTTATATAAAAGAGTTAAAAGTAAAAAATGGATATGTTTCTTATAATGAAAAATCTAAGCAATCATTGAAAGCAGGCACTGTTTTTTTTAGCAATATCAATGCAACGCTTACGAATATTACCAATATTGACGAAAGAGTAAAAGCGAATGAAATACTAACCCTAAAAGCAACCGCATTATTTATGGGGGCCGGCAAGCTTACTACGCAATGGAAGCTACCATTGAATTTAGCAGATACCAGTGTTATTATAACTGGTAGTTTAGGTGCAATGAATACAGCCGTTTTAAATCCTTTGGTTGAACCTTTAGGAATGGTGTCTATAAAGAGCGGTAACATTAATCGCCTTATCTTTGCCATTCACGGAGGCAATTACAGATCTACGGGAAAAATATTGTTTTTATATAACGACTTGCATATTAAAGTACTTAAAAAAGATAGGGAGAATAACCTTAAATCAAAAAATCTGGAAAGTATTATCGCTGATGCTGCTATAAAAAGTGATAATCCTCTGAAAGGAGAAAATAGAACCGGAGCGATTAATTATAGTAGGGATACTACCAAATCTTTCTTCAATTTTTTATGGAAAAGCGTTTTTTCGGGTGTAAAGAAAACGGTATTATAAATGGCGTATTGGTGGCATACTCTTTGGAACCTATAGCTGCAGTAGGTTTCAGCAATAAAATTTATCAATGAATAAACGGATCGCAATTACTATATTTTTTGTAGCAATATATTTTACAGGAATTTCTCAAACGCTCAAATGTGTAGATCCATCGCGCATTGCTTTTACTGCCAGGATCAATAGCATTAAGAATATGGATCAGGGAATATACCTGTCTGTGGAAACAACTATCATGAATAATTCTTCTGACACTTTGAGGTATTTGTCTATGTCTTGTTCCTGGGCAAATTATTATACCATTAATGAACGTGCGATACATTTACCTACACCCCAATGTAATGAAGATACAGCGTTATTGATAAAGGTGCCGCCCCATAGTAACAAAAAAACAACATTAAGACTTATATCACTTATGAGTACCAAAGAGCTCCATAATATTGAATTTAAAATTGGCTTTAAATTTCTTCAGGCCTGTGATACGAATAAAGCTTCAAGAGAATTACGGAAATCAAAAAATGTGATCTGGAGCAATAGTTTGACCATTAAATAAATAGCAAATAAAAAGCATGAACTTTCTTTAAGAAAATTCATGCCTGAGAAAAATAAGTTTTTGATCTGAAACTACTTTGATTTAAATATCGTTACTCCCAATAGAAAGCTTATCACTACAAGAACGACGAATACAAAGAAAATAGTTTTAGCAATCGAAGCAGCTCCGGCTTCAACACCTGTAAATCCGAATATCCCTGCAATTATAGCAATTACAAAGAAAAAATGACATCCCTCTTTTTGCTGAATTCTTTTTAAGCAGAACACAAAATGAGCTTAATAAAAATTTAGACGGATTTGAAGATGAAATAATGGATATGTTCATTAACTATTCATGGCCCGGTAATTTACGCGAGTTCAGAAATGTTGTAAGGCGTTCTGTGTTATTAACAAATGAAGGAAAGATCTCTTCAGCTACATTGCCCTGGGAAATCACCAATGCTACAGGAGAGTCAACCTATCAGGCTGCCAAGCCAACAGAAAATACTACTACGACTGCAAAAGATTCAACGGTGGATCTAAAAGATACAGCCTCTAAAGCAGAATACGAGGCTATTATGAATGTTTTGAAGGAAGTTAACTTTAATAAAACAAAAGCTGCGGAATTATTAAAAATAGACCGCAAAACTTTATACAACAAGATAAAGAACTACGAAGAGTCGCAATAATCAGCCTCTTTACTACATTAAAAAATGCGGATTTTATAGATCCGCATTTTTATTTTCACCCTTCATATATCCGTTATGTATTATTTTTTAATGAACTGAAGATAGGTTTCTAATTGTGTTGACGTAATTGGTTTTTCCCAGATAAAATCGTCCTCTTCATAGGCTGAATTAAAACTTTTATCTTTTCCCGACATCAGGTTTATTTTTATTTCAGGATGCTTATACTTAATTGCTTTTGCAGCTTTCCATCCTTCACCATCAGGAAGCATATTGTCGATAAATACTATTAATGGCTCCTGCTCATCGATGATATTTAATCCATCAATTAATGTGTTGGCCATAAAAACCGAATGCCCCTTCTTTTC